>JAISHX010000142.1 GCA_031262335.1 Clostridiales bacterium | reverse complement strand
TCCGGTTTCCATTCAATATATACATATTTTGTTTTTGGCTTTCTTTTATTCTGAATGGTGTAAAAAATACAACTCCTACTAAAAACAACATAAGTATATTATACCCCAAATAGCATTCGGCAGAATTTGAAAATGATGTAAAAAAGCTGTAACCAACCATTCCAAAGTAATTTGCCGCTACTATGCTGTAATTGAAGTAGCCTATGCATATGAAAATGAAAAGTAGCATCCAGTTGCGGCGCGAAACATATGCCATATAAAACGGAACTATTATTATGTAGTAGACAGCTAAACTCATAGTCGGCAAATCGGGGTCATAAGAATTTAAAGCATTAAAAACAAAAATAACCGCACCAAACAGCACGATAAATATTCTTAAAAGATTTTCTAACGAGAGTGTCTTCCTGCTTCTATTTGGTAATGAGTTGCTCATATGCTCTCAAATACTCCTCATAAGCTGTTTTTTTGTTGAATGGTGCATTGTCAATTTTTATTGTTTCTTTCCTATTTATATTTTTCATAACCACATTAACTAAAGCCGTAACATTGCCTTTCGGTACGATTTCACCGCTGTTTTTGGTTAAGGCAAGACATTCGCCGCTACCACCTGTGCTGTATGTTACAAGGGGTGTGCCGCAGGAAAGCGCCTCAACGTTAACCGTCGGGTAGTTGTCCTCAAATGTCGGGTTGACAAACACGTCTGCCGCCGAATAGATTTGTGCAAGTTCGATCACGCTGTCGGTTCGCTTAATGCAAACGAATGATTTTGGCAATGTTTTAATCTGCTTTTCCGTCACGCCGACAAGTACAATTGTATAATCCCCGCTGAGTTTTTCACTAAGTTTAACAAACTCCCCAAGCCCTTTTCGCTCGCTCCATGGACTGGCGAC
Source organism: Clostridiales bacterium (assembly GCA_031262335.1). Classification (GTDB taxonomy): domain Bacteria; phylum Bacillota; class Clostridia; order Lachnospirales; family WRAX01; genus JAISHX01. The sequence continues at coordinate 5,636 of JAISHX010000142.1, read as the reverse complement.
TCCCAACACTATTTTGGTGTTATATAATCCGTGCCGTTTGTGAAAATTGCTTGATGTGGGTTTGAACACATCTGTGTCTATGCCGTTATATATAACCTTAACATCATAGTTGGACAAATAGGATTGTCCAACCAAATCCGCAAGCCATTTCGATGGTGTGACAAGAGTCATAGCACTGACCGAGGTAAACAGTTTCTTTTTATCAGCATAGTTTCGGGCGGAACTGTCCGCCAAATAACTTGCGGGATACGTTCGCTTTTGCGTGCATTTGCCGCAGCCGTCTTTCCATCTGTTGCAGCCTACGTAGTCAAAGTGGCAGCAGTGACCGGTAAACGTCCAGCAATCGTGTAGTGTCCATATTACCTTTTTGTCCGCATTTGACAAATAGTTAAATAAAACTTCAATATTTATATAGTATCCATGAATGTTATGCATATGAATAACATCGGGATTGTAGTCTTTAATCCAATCAATAAATTTCAGCGTTGCACGCTTCGAGTAAAACCCTGCCCTGTCGGTTATCCTGCTCATAAGTGCATGAATATTAACATCGGCGTCACTGCCTATCCGGTATGTGTCCGATAAAGGAATCTTTGCCGCCGCACCTCTGCCGTATGCAACCTTGCAGATATGTCCCGTATTTGTTGCAACATCATATATATCGGAACATATCCGCCCCGTACTGCCCACACCGCAAACGCTGTTAATCAACAGAATTTTCATTTGTTACTCCTATCTGCCGCATATTTAAGACAGCTTTCCAACTTGTTCATAAACGTATCTTTGCTGTAATTCCTCATATAATATTCCAGTGCATTATTACCGAGTTCGTCGCAGTTACCTTTTTCGATGAGCTTCACTATGCACTCCGCAAGTCCGTGTGCATCTTCGGCATTGGCGCAGTAGCCGCAATTCGCCGCATCAATCACTCCGGCAGTTTCGCCGTTTGCCGCCCCGATAATAGGCTTGCCCGCCGCCATGTACGACTGCGCCTTACCCGGAAGGGTACGGGATATATCTTCATCGTCCGAAAGCGTCAGCAGAAATGCATCCGCCTTATCATAAAACATCGGCATATCTTCAAGTGGTCTTCGTCCGTAAAACACTATATTGTCAAGACCATTCGCCGCTTTCATGCAAGTGTCAAGATGAGTTCCGCCGCCGACGATATGGAATATCGGCGTTTTCGGCAAGCCCGCATTATGAAGTCTCTTTGCCGCTTCAACAATTGTTTCAACCGACTGCAACACGCCTATATTGCCCGCAAAAACGAGGTTGAACTTACCATCGTCCCTGCGTCTTTGTGCGGGTCGGAACACATCCTCCGCATACTGTGGAAGATGTGTTATTCGCGCTGTTTTTACTCCCAAATCCTCCAAATACTCCGCAAAGCCCGCTGAGGTAACAAGCAACTTGTCCGCTTGCTTGTATATGTTTGCCGACACTTTGCGAAATAGTTTATACATAAATGAGGTCTTGCTCATTCCTGCTGCCGAAAGGCTCGCTGGCCACAGGTCAAGGCAGTACAGCACGAGCGGTTTACTACGGCTTTTTTTATATTTTATCGCCGCATACGTCATCATAACGGGCGAAAGCTGGTTGACAAATACAACGTCATAATCATTGTCAAGCTGCCGCACTTTCAACCAAGAGGAAATGGCGAAGCTGTAATAGTTAACAAACCGCCATAATGCACCATGCCGTCTGCCAATCTCGAATGTGCGGATAACCTCAACACCGTTTAGCATTTCGTGTCTGCGATTATGACCACGATAGTCGCCGTATATCTTCCCTTCGGGATAGTTGGGCAGACCCGTAAGCACGGTTACCTTGTGCCCTCTGTCGATCAAACTCTTGCATATATCGGTTATCCTAAACGGCTCGGGATAGTAATACTGACAAATAACAAGTATTTTCATCGCTCGGTCATTGCAGAATACTCTTCAACTTCTGCTTTCAATCCTTCTTTGAACGGTATCGGGGAATATCCGAAATCGCGGTTTGCCTCTTCGTATGGGTATACTCTGTCCTCGCACAGTCGCTGAACCTTTTCACGCATATCTATCTTTTTCAGCGTGAGAACATATATAATCCACGAACCTGCATATGCTACAAAGAAGGGAACGTTTACAAATCTCCTTTTAACTCCCAAACAATGTGCAATCTCTTTTAATATATCAATCAGCATAATTTTGTCTTTACCGGACAGTGTATAATCTTTGCCGGCAGTCACTGACGGGTTAACAAGTATGTCGTAATACGCATTACCCAAATCCTTAGGATGTACAGGCTGAAGATGGTATCTTGCTCCGTTTACAACGGGAATGACCTTCAGTTTGTCAACCATCTTGATAAATATAATCATACGCTTTGAATAATACTTTCTTCAAAATTCACAACACAATATTCGAAGTTCTTTGATAACCTCTGGTCATATACCAAATCTCCAAACACCTTATTCATCAATCCAACCCTATTCCTCAGCAATCGTATAAACGGATTAAAAATCTTAATTAACCTGATTTTCGGATTGACTATTTTAACCAATTCCGAAGTACAAACATATTCACTGTTTTGCGGATAAAACACGCCGCTGTCCTCGTTGTCAATAATGAGCCGCACAAACTCACACAGGTTATCAATATAAATCATACTGCGTTTATTTGGAAAATTCGGAAATATCGGCGTCTTATGCGCCAGTTTAACCAGTTTTGGGAAATTACCTTTGCAACCTTTGCCGTAAACCATCGGCGGTTTAAGTATAGCTATTTTGAAATTGTCATTTCCGAGCGGGTTTATTTGTTGTTCCGCTAACAATTTGCTTTCTCCGTAAACCGTTTTCGGCAGTTTCCCTTGAACAAGGTTACTGCCGTACATACTCGACATACTGGACATAAAGACAAATTGTTTTACACACTCCGCTTTCGCCTTTTTTGCCGTTTCGACAGCGAGTTCTGTATTGATTTTGTAGTATAAATCCCTGTTTTCTTTTGTCGTTTTAATATGCGCAATGCCCGCGATGTGAAACACAACATCATACTTTGAGAAGTCGTGCAGTTTCCAATAATCCCCACGCATATCCAATGTATCAATCGTGTATTTATCGGGATACTTATTCAGCCATTTTTCAGCCGAAGTTCCGATATAGCTATTCGCACCAGTAATCAGTATTTTCTTCAATTGTCAACAATCTCCTCTGTCGCAGCCGCTTCACTAAGAGCGGGTTGTTCTGTCATTTGAACTGTTTCAGATTTAACTGCCATACCTTCAACAACACCTTCTTTTTTGATAACTTTGACAATTGTACCAAAGAAACATTTTATATCCATAATAAGTCCGAAATGTTTTACATATTCCCCGTCGAACCACGCCTTTGTTTCAATCGGAAGTTCGTCACGTCCGTTAATTTGTGCCCAACCAGTGATGCCGGGCTTGACATCATTTGCACCATATTTATCTCTTTCATCAATTAAATCGTATTGATTCCATAATGCCGGACGCGGACCAATAATACTAAGCTTATTGGTAAGTACGCAGATTATATTTGGTAGTTCATCGCATGAGCTTTTGCGTAAAAATTTACCTACACGGGATATGTACTGTTCAGGATTTTCAAGCAAGTGTGTAGGTTTATCATTTGGTGTATCAACACGCATCGTGCGGAATTTATATATGTAAAAATAGTTCTTATGTAATCCGACACGTTTTTGTTTAAATAGTATCGGTCCGGGTGAATCTAATTTAATTGCTATTGAAACCAATAATAACAAGGGTGAAAAAACTATCAAAGCCATACTTGAAACTACTATATCTAAAAATCTTTTAATAAAACGGTACAAGCACAATCAACTCCCTAAAATTATAATTTGAAAGAGCAAATCGGAATGTTAATCCTTTTCTTCTGTTTTTTCAATAATTGCTGACATCAGCACGATTCGGCGAATTTCTCCGAACATTTTCACTTCAATCGCAGCTGGTTTTTTTGCTGTTTTTTATCTGGCAATTTTACTTTTTAACCCAACTAACTGTGCTGTTTGTAGAGTGGGGGAGGGGTGTGGTGCTGAAGATAAAACTTTAAGTTTTTCCTAAACCTTATAAAAAATGAGCCACTCTGTAAATATCTTGTTCATGATAGCACGCATTTTATAAAATGTCAAGCAGGAAGTTTAAGTTATATTATGGTATTTATAAATTTAAAACTGCGGCATATTGCCGGTGATAAGCAATATGCCACGTTTTTAAGGTTTTAGGACAACTTTTATACATCCATCTTTTCTCTGTTCAAATAAAGTATATGCCTGTTCTCCTTCAGAAAGCGGAAGTGTGTGCGTAATTATGTCTGTTGCGTCAATGCCGCCGCTTTGAATGACGGATAATATTTTGTCAATATAAGAATGCGCCGGACATTGACCCATTTTAAGAGTAATATTACCGGAGAATAAATCTCCGAGCGGAAAGCCGTTATATTTTGCGCCGTATACGCCTACAAGTGATATTGTGCCGCCTTTTCTTACCGCACGCGACGCTATGTCGAATGCAGATTTTGAACCGCCTTGAACACGCAAAACAGTTTCCGCGATTTCGATAGGGGACATTTTTGCTTCCATTCCGACACAATCTATTACAGAATCTGCACCGCCGTGTGTAATTTCTTTTATATATTCTCCGGCAGAAGTTTCATTAGCGTTGACTGTTTCTACATTATTAAAGGATTGTGCGTGTGCAAGCCTGTAATCTTTTAAATCTACAGCAATTACCCTTTCGGCACCCATGTACCATGCCCATTTTTGTGCCAAAAGTCCAACGGGACCGCACCCGATAACAACCACCTTGCTTCCTTTTTTTACATCTGCCTGTTCCGTACCCCACAAAGCCGCCGGCAATATATCTGTAACGAATAAGCTTTGTTCATCAGTCAAATTTTCCGGAATTTTTCTCGTCATAAAGTTAGCAAACGGCACACGGATATACTCTGCTTGTCCGCCGTCATAACCGCCGAACATTTCACCATATCCGAACACGCCTCCTGTTTTCCCTTCGGAATTAGAATTCTCACACTGGCTTGATAAATCATGCTGGCAATACCAGCAATGTCCGCACGATACAGCAAAAGGAATAAGTATGCGGTCGCCTTTTTTAATGCCGTGGACTTCTTTTCCGATTTCTTCAACAACGCCGACTGCTTCGTGTCCGATTACAGTTCCGTGCTTTACATGAGGAATAAAACCATGCAGGACATGTAAATCGGAGCCGCAAATTGACGCTGATGTCACACGCACAATTAAATCATCGCTTTTTTGTATAGAAGGGTCTTTGGTATCAGTATAGCTAATCTTTTTAATTCCATTAAATACCATAGCTTTCATAATCACACGTCAGTCCTTTTTAAAGAATTTTTACTGTTAAGTATGATTTCCAAAATTGGAATTAACATTCAAAAAATTAAATTTATAAGATTTTTAAAAAAAGGTGTTGACAAATAAATTTTGCTGTGATAATATTCTTACGTTGAGTTTTTTGGGCAGTCGCCAAGCGGTAAGGCAATGGACTCTGACTCCATCATTCGGGGGTTCAAATCCCTCCTGCCTAGTTTATTCTGAAGAGATTTTCAGCCAAAATCAAATGATTTTGGCTGA
>JAISHX010000100.1 GCA_031262335.1 Clostridiales bacterium | reverse complement strand
GAAGAGGGGATTTGAACCCCTGCGCCGCTATTAACGACCTACACGCTTTCCAGGCGAGCCTCTTAAACCACTTGAGTACTTCTCCACAGTCAACTTCATTATTATATCATAAATTATTGCGTTGTCAACAAAAAATTTTAAAATTTTTTATAAGTAAAAATCGTCATAAACGGAGCCGACTACATTCACTTCCATAAAATCTAAATCAGGCAAGCCTTCAAAGTATGCTTTTGAATAGTAAGTTGTTGCATGATTAGTATTTGCCATTTGGAAATGTGTATACATATATTCGTTTTCAGGATTTACAGTAATAACAACTGTTGTTTTTTCTATGATTTTGCCTGAATCATCAGTCGTGATTGTATACGATTTTTCTGTTTTAATCAACGGATTATCAGCGGAAATATATGTAACTTTTGGCTTATAAGTCGTTCCAAGTTTTGTTACTTCGCCGCCTGAAAGAGTTACGGCTTTTTTATCGCAATCAACGTAAATCAAGTTTGTTTCATATCTGAAAGAATTTAAAATTTTTGTTACAATTTCAGAATGAGCAGTTTCTGTGATGCCTCCTAAATTCGGAAGCTCTGTTGTGACTGTGAACGAGTATTCACCTGCCGGATTAAAAAAATAACCTGACCGAATAGGAAACTCTAAACTCTGATAAATTTTATCAGAAACGAAAACAGCCCTATCTGTATTCAGGTCAATGCTGTAATTTCTTTTACGCGCTTTCTCTCTGGAGCAACTATATTGTTCAGCCATTGAACAAATAACTTCTTGTTCAAAAATAAACGGAATCTGATAACTTCCGCCTAAATCTTGCTGAGGGACAACTGTTTCCGCAAGAACAGGAACACAAAATATAGTCAAAAATGCCAAGAAAACAACAAAAAAATAAAACTTCCTCATTGGACATCTTTCCCTAAAAAATAAGTAACTGGGCTGGAAAGATTCGAACTTTCGAATGCAGGAGTCAAAGTCCTGTGCCTTTCCGCTTGGCGACAGCCCATTAAAATACAAAACAGGGGTAGAAGGACTCGAACCCTCAAGAACGGTTTTGGAGACCGTCATGTTACCATTACATCATACCCCTATGACGGAGAGAGTGGGATTCGAACCCACGGTGCCTTTTGGGCACGCGGCATTTCGAGTGCCGGACCTTCAACCACTCGGACATCTCTCCGGCTCTGTCAAAAGCCTCTTACACGAACAAGCATATGATAACACAGGAAAAACTGTTTTGCAAGAAGAAAAATATAACATTTCGTTTATTTTTTTAAAAAATCCATTGACAATTAACAAAATGTTAATTATAATTGAACTATAAAAATAAACATTTTGTTAATAGGAGGGGTAAAATGAATATCAGCTGGCTTAAAGATGTTCGCTGTTCAATGTTCTTGTCACAGAAAGATGCCGCCGCGCTTTGCGGAATCTCAAAAAGCTATTTTTCTTTATTGGAAAACGGTTTGAGAAGTCCGCGTCCCAAAACCGCAATAAAAATTGCCGCCGCGCTAAAGTTTGACTGGACTAACTTTTTTCAGGAGGTGGAAGTTTTTTGAAAATTTATCAGAGGAAAAAAAATAATCCTTACTTATTGCCGGAAAACCTGTACCGACAGATGCTATACTTAATCCGTGATTATGAACGTCTGTGTGCGTTACAAACTGTTGAACAAGAAAACGAAAAATTGTCAAAAATCAAAGAAAAAATTTCAGCAATAGAAGCCGCAGAGCAGGAAATTCCTGAAGAATACCGTATTTATGCTGTTGAACACTTAAAGCATAAAACTCCTCTGCCTCCAATTGCAGATATAAAAACATGGAGTAAATATAAGTCGCGGTTTTTGTTTAGACTTGCAAAAGAATTAGGCGAAATTTAAAAAAGGATTGCATTAAAAGATAAAACGCGTAAGCTTGAAAAGAATTACGGAGTATGTTATAATTTCTGAATAAGTTACAATTTGGAAAGGAGCGTTTGCATGGAGAACGAAAATCAGGAACACATAATCAATAGCGTTGAGACACTTGGCGCGGAAATTAGGCGTGTACGGAATGCGCAGAAAGAATTTTCTTCTTTTACGCAGGAGAAAGTTGACAAAATATTTTTCGCGGCAGCGATTGCTGCGAACAAAGCGCGTATTACGCTTGCAAAACTGGCGGCTGACGAAACAGGAATGGGTATTGCCGAGGATAAAGTTATCAAAAATCACTATGCTTCGGAATATATTTACAATGCGTACCGTGATACGAAAACGTGCGGCGTTATTGAAGAGGATACTGCTTCCGGCATTAAAAAAATTGCCGAACCTCTTGGTGTTATTGCGGCGGTTATTCCAACAACAAATCCGACCTCAACGGCAATTTTTAAATGCCTTATTGCGCTTAAAACACGCAACGGCATAGTCATAAGTCCTCATCCCCGCGCAAAAAAGAGTACAATTGCGGCAGCAAAAATAATACTTGAGGCGGCGGTAAGTGCCGGTGCGCCGGAACATATAATCAGCTGGATTGATTCGCCCTCACTTGAACTTACAAACATGATAATGAAAGAGGCGGACGTTATTCTTGCAACAGGCGGTCCCGGAATGGTCAAATCTGCGTATTCATCCGGAAAACCTGCAATCGGTGTCGGTGCGGGAAATGTCCCTGCCGTTATTGATGAAAGTGCTGACATAAAACTTGCCGTCAATTCAATTATTCATTCCAAAACTTTTGATAACGGTATGATTTGCGCCTCCGAACAGAGCGTTATTGTACTTGAATCTGTTTATGATGCCGTACGCGCAGAATTTGCAGAACGCGGCTGTTATTTCCTGAATGAAGAAGAAACCGAAAAAGTCCGTAAAATAATGATAATAAACGGCGGTCTTAACGCGCGTATTGTCGGACAGCCTGCCGCAAAGATTGCCGCGCTTGCAGGTGTTGCTGTGCCTGAAACAACTAAAATTATTATCGGTGAAGTAGAAAAAGTAGATATTAGTGAAGAATTTGCACATGAAAAACTTTCTCCTGTGCTTGCAATGTATCGTGCAAAAGACTTTTCCGATGCAGCCGCAAAGGCACGCCAGCTTATCGAAGACGGCGGATACGGACACACGTCGTCACTTTATGCAAACCCTCTTACAGCACAGAACAAAATAGACGCGTTTGCGGCGGAAATGAAAACTTGCCGTATTCTGTTAAATACTCCATCGTCACATGGCGGAATCGGCGACTTATACAATTTTAAGCTGCGCCCGTCACTGACTCTTGGTTGCGGAAGTTGGGGCGG
>JAISHX010000057.1 GCA_031262335.1 Clostridiales bacterium | reverse complement strand
AGATACTTTTTCACTCCCGCAATGGGGACATTTTACTTTTTCCATCGCCATAATAATTAACCACCTTTATTTTTTAATTATTATATCGGCACATAGCTAAATTACTTTAGGACATTACCAAATATTTAAACGTCTTTAAAGCATTTATCCAATAGTCAGGAGAATATCTTAAAAGAGTACATATTTCAATTGATTTTTAAGCTGAAGTAGTTTATAATTTGCTTTATGGAAAAAAAAATACTTAAATTCATAAAAGAAAAATCCCTATTGCCGAGCGGCGGCGGTATTGTTATCGGTTTGTCCGGCGGCGCGGATTCATGCGCACTTTTGCGCGTTATGCTTGAATTACGCGGCATTTTGGGAATACATGTTTTTGCCGCACATATAAATCATAACATTCGCGCAGAAGCAGCCAATGATGAGAAATTTTGTGTGAATTTATGCCGTCGGTTTCATGTTCCGTTATGCGTATATTCCGTTGATGTAAAAAGCGTTGCGTCCGAACGGAAAATTTCCGAAGAAGAAGCCGGACGGCTGATTCGTTATCAATACTTTTCTGAAGCTGCCAAATTTTTCTGTGCCGAAAAAATTGCAACCGCACATAACAAAAACGATAATGCGGAAACTGTCCTCATGAGAATTATTCGCGGAACAGGTACGGCAGGTCTTGAAGGAATAAAATGTTCGCAAGCAAATATCATACGCCCGATTCTTAACATATCAAGAGCCGAAATAGAACAGTATTTAAAAAAATTAAACCAACCTTTTGTTACCGACAGTACAAATGCCGAAAATATTTATTCGCGTAATAAAATACGCAATATGCTTATTCCGCAAATAGAAAAAGAGTTCAATCCGTCCGTGTCAGACGCTCTTTGCCGCCTTTCCGCAACTTGTGCCGAGGAAAATGACTTTTTAAATAATCAAGCCGAACAAGCCGCCAAAAACGCCGCAACCGAAAATGGTTTTTTTTGTTCCGAAATACTGAATATTCACCCTGCTTTAGCAAAACGCGTTGTAAGACTTTTACTTGAAAAATTTATCGGAACTTTGAAAGATATTTCAGAGGAACGTACTTCCGCAATTATTACACTTGCAAAAAGCAAAACCGGCGGGAAAATAGAGCTGCCGGGCGGCTTTTGCGCCTTTTCCGAATACGGCAGGATTGTATTTACAAAAAACAAACAATTTGAAGCTTTTTGTATTGACATCCAAAAAGACGTTTCCGTACGCATCGGAGAATTTTGCGTCGCTTTGTCTGATAAAGAAATTTTTGGAGAAAGTATCTTTTCAAGAAAGTTTTCGCGTGATATAATGAACGGAAAGCTTGTGCTGCGTACACCGAAAGAAGGTGATTCCATTCTGATAGGCGGCGTAGGAAAAAAATCCGTAGCCGATTATTTAAGCGATAAAAAATTCCCCGTTCGGGAGCGTATGTTTACTCCGCTTCTTGTGTACAACGGAATTGTCATTTGTATTATCACCGATGATAACCGCCGTATTTTCGCCGATAAACGGTTTTTAGCACAAGACGGCATAAAATTCTCATTTTTTAAAACGGAGGAATGAAGTGGGAGAGAATGTTACAGTTCTTATAACCGAACAGGAGATAAAAAAACGTATTGCCGTTATTGCGGCACAAATTTCAAAAGATTACGCCGGCGAAGATGTTTGCTTGGTATGTCTTCTTAAAGGTGCGGTAATTTTTATGTGTGACCTCGCCCGTGCACTTGACTTACCGTCCGTTGAATTTGATTTCATGGATGTATCAAGTTATAGCGGCACAACAAGCACCGGAATTATTAAAATTAACAAAGACCTTTCGGATTCTGTTGAAGGTAAGCACGTTATTCTTGTTGAAGATATTGTTGATACAGGTCTTACAATCAGCAAAGTTATCGAATTTCTTACGCATCAGCAAAATCCCAAAAGCATCAAAATTTGTACATTGTTAGACAAGCCGGCACGCCGTGATGTAAACCGTTTTAATATAGATTACGCCGGTTTTGTCATTCCCGATGAATTTGTCGTCGGTTACGGGCTTGATTATGAACAACGTTACAGAAACTTGCCGTATATCGGCGTTTTAAATTTCAGCTGAACTAAAAGGAGAGTAAAGATTTGAAGAAATACGGCACCACACTTTTAGCTTTTGCAATAATATTTATTGTTTTACTTTTTTTGGTTAATGCTCTTAATCAAAGCGTTATAAAAAAATCCGGGTCAGAACAATACGGTTACAGTAGCCTTATTAGCGACCTCAAAAATGATACGGTTAAATCACTTGCAATACGGCGTGATTCGGAAACCGCAAACGCCGGCAGTGTTGATGTTGAATTAAAGTCCGGCACAAAGCACACAGTTGCTATTCTTGATATGTCCGCCTTTGCACAGTATTACAACGAAGCGTCGGCGTCGGGCAATGTTAATGTTACAACGGCATTACCGGCAAAAACAAGTTTTATTCTTTCGCTTGTTACGCCTGTCGTTATTATGATAATTGCGCTTGTTGTACTGTTTTTCCTTATTCAGCAGATGCAAGGCAACAACGGGGGCGGCAACAGAGTGATGAGTTTTGGCAAAAGTCCCGCAAAAGAAGCGGACGACAAAAAGAAAGTTTCTTTTTCGGAAGTAGCCGGACTTGAAGAGGAAAAAGAAGAACTTAAAGAAATTGTTGAGTTTTTAAAAAATCCCGGCAAGTTTGTTAATATCGGCGCACGAATACCAAAAGGTGTTTTGCTTGTTGGACCTCCGGGTACAGGAAAAACATATTTATCACGCGCTGTTGCCGGTGAGGCGGGCGTTCCGTTTTTCAGTATTTCAGGTTCAGATTTTGTGGAAATGTTCGTTGGTGTCGGAGCAAGCCGCGTTCGCGACTTATTTGAAAAATCCAAAAAGCACTCACCGTGTATTGTCTTTATTGATGAAATTGATGCCGTAGGCAGACGGCGTGGCGCAGGACTTGGCGGCGGTCATGACGAACGCGAACAAACACTTAACCAACTGCTTGTTGAGATGGACGGTTTTGGTGTAAATGAAGGCGTTATTGTTCTTGCCGCAACAAACCGCCCTGATATTCTTGACCCCGCTTTATTGCGTCCGGGCAGATTTGACAGACAAGTTGTCGTCGGCAGACCGGACGTAAAAGACAGACTGGCTGTTTTGCAAGTCCACGCAAGAAATAAAAAATTCGACAGTGAAGTTGATTTGGACATTGTTGCTCACACAACCCCGGGGTTTACTCCTGCCGACTTGGAGAATCTGCTCAATGAGGCGGCTCTGCTTGCGGCACGAGATGATAAAAAAGAAATCTCTATGTTGGATATTCGCCGTGCTTTTGTCAAAGTAGGTGTAGGAACAGAAAAGAAAAGCCGTGTTATATCCGAAAAAGACAGAAGAATCACCGCATACCACGAAGCAGGTCATGCAATACTTTTTGAAGAATTACCCGAACTTGAATCTGTGCATATAATTTCAATAATTCCGACAGGGCGTGCTGCCGGATATACAATGCCTATTCCGAGTGACGACCACAGCCACATGACAAAAAAGCGCATGGAGCAAGATATTATCGCCTCTCTCGGAGGCAGAGCGGCAGAATTTATCGTCCTTGACGACATTACGACAGGCGCGTCCGCCGATATTGAACATGCCACAGGTATTGCACGCTCAATGGTTACAAAATACGGCATGAGTGATTCTCTCGGACCGATTCTTTTCGGAAACGAAAATGAAGAAGTTTTTATCGGGCGTGACATTGCCCATGCAAGAAATTACGGAGAAAAAATTGCTTCTCAAATCGACAGTGAAATAAAAAGTATAATTGATAATTCATATACAGAAGCTTTGCGTATTTTGCGCGAAAAACTTGATGTTTTGCACAAAACCGCCGCTCTTCTTATTGAAAAAGAAAAAGTTACGGGAGAAGAATTTCGCAAACTGTTAGGCAAAGACCCTGTTGAAAATCCGCTCAATGAAGGAGTTATTGTCGCCCCGGGTGAAGTCTAAAATAAGGAGGTATAATTTGGTAAATATAAAAGGGAGAAGTTTTCTCACACTAAAAGATTTTTCAAAAAAAGAAATTATTTATTTACTTGATGTTGCCGCTAAACTTAAAGACGAAAAGAAAAACCGTATATTCAAAAAACGTCTTGAAAACAGAAACGTTGCTTTAATTTTTGAAAAACTTTCCACGCGTACGCGTTGCGCGTTTACAGTAGCGGCGGCTGACGAAGGCGCACATCCTGAATTTTTAGGTTCAAATGATATTCATTTGGGCAAAAAAGAGTCTGTTGCTGACACTGCCCGTGTTTTGGGAAGAATGTTTGACGGAATTGAATTTCGCGGATTCAGTCAAAAAACCGTTGAGGATTTAGCTAAATTTTCCGGAGTTCCTGTTTGGAACGGATTGACAGATATTGACCACCCAACGCAAGTCCTTGCCGACTTTTTAACAATGCGCGAACATTTGGGAAAAATTGAAAAAGCAAAATTCACATATATCGGCGACGGGCGTAACAATGTTGCAAACGCCCTTATGATTGGTGCGTCAAAAATTGGTGTTGATTTTACTTTAATAAGCCCTGAAAAGCTTTTTCCCGAAAAAGATTTAGTTTCGGAATGTCGTCAATTTGCCGACGAAAGCGGAAGCTCTATTTTAATCAGCGATAAAATTGATGATTTGAGCGGCTCCGAAGTTATATATACCGATGTTTGGTGTTCAATGGGCGAAGAAGAAAAAAGCCGTGAACGTGTCGAAATGCTTAAAAATTATCAGGTCAACTCATCGGTTATTGATAAAGCAAATAAAAACTGTATTTTTATGCACTGTTTACCGGCTGTCAAAGGCAACGAAGTAACCGAAGAAGTTTTTGAAAGCGAAAAAAGTGTAGTCTTTGACGAGGCAGAAAACCGTATGCACACAATAAAAGCTGTTATGGTTGCAACTTTATGTGATTATGAGAATATTTAATATTCCTGAAGTTGACTCTACAAATTTGGAAGCACGCCGACTTTTATGTGCAGGCAAAGCCGATTACGGAGATTTAATTTTAGCGGAAACTCAAAGAGCGGGACGCGGCAGAGGAACACATCTTTGGTGTTCTCCTGCCGGCGGCGTTTACGCAAGTCTTATCGTTCCAAAAGCAACTCCGGCGAAAATAACCATTACAGCCGGAGTTGCTGTAGCAGAAGTGCTTTCCGCCGAAATAAAATGGATTAACGATATTCTTCTTAACAATAAAAAAATTTGCGGCATACTCGCAGAAACATGCGGAAATGCCGCAATTCTTGGTTTTGGCGTAAATGTAAATACAAAGAAATTTCCTGATGAAATTTCAAAAACAGCAACTTCTTTATTTATTGAAACAGGAAATACATTTGATATTTTTAAAATAGCAACCGATATATCTGAAAAATTCTTGCTGCTGCAACAAGAGGATTTTTCGTTTATAATCGAAAAATACAGAAAAAAATGCGTAACATTAGGCACAACGGTTAATATTCGGTCAGGGACAAAAAACATCAGCGGCATAGCGGAAGAAATTGATTCATTAGGTTGTCTTGTAATAAGAAAAAACAATCAAGAAACCGAAACAATTATGATGCCGTTTTAGCTCTCCGTCAGTTCTAATTGACAACGGAGAGATTTTTATTTTTCTGCAATTTCAAAAGATTCTTTTGTGATTTTAAGCAATATTTGGTGTTGTTGATAGTTTCTCTCCAAAACAAATATATCTTCTTCAGCATAAAGTGATATATCCCCATATTTTATAATATCTTTTTGACGTAACAGAGCAAGTTTTTTTATCACTTCTGTAGTTTCTTGTCTTGTTTCAGTTTTTGTCCAATCCATTCCGCGGCGGTTATCCGGGTCATGCTCACCTATCATATCAACTTCTGTTCCATAATATACACATGGAGCACCAACAAATAAGAATGTAAGCGCAAGTGCAGCTTGAACGGTTTTGGCATTTTCTTTTGCAAGTGTAAAAAATCTATGCGTATCGTGACTATCCAACAGATTAAGCATCATTGCATTTGCTTGAGTTGTATTTCTCATTAACAATCCCGACAATCTTTCAGCAAGCCCTGTAGCGTCAAGCCTGTCATAAATAAAGTAATCCATACACGCCTTTGTAAAAGAGTAGTTCATTATTCCGTCGAACTGTTCTCCGCGCAAAAACGGATAAGAATCATGCCAGTTCTCCCCTATTATTACCGCATCTGCCTTTAATGCCTTTACTCTTTTTCGGAACGCACGCCAAAAATCGTGTGCGACTTCGTCAGCAACATCAAGTCTCCATCCGTCAATGTCATATTCGCGAATCCAATGTTCCGAGACTCTTAAAAAATACTCCTGCGTGTCCGAGTTTGACAAATTTAATTTAGGCATTCCTGCGCTATGGGCAAAAGTTTCGTAATTTACCTTTTTAATATCAGGCTTCTCGCCTTTTACTATAAACCAATCATAATAATCAGATTTAGTTCCTTTTTCACATACATCTTTAAACAGCCTGAAATCTACGCCGCAATGGTTAAAAACCGCATCAAGTACAACACGTATTCCCCTGCTATGCGCTACTTCAACAAGTTCACGAAAATCTGCATTTGTGCCAAGTTGCGAATCAATGCTGTAATAATCAATTATCTCATATTTATGGTTTGTCGGCGACTCAAAAACAGGAGTAAGATAAATAGCGTTTATACCTAAATTTTTTATATAGTCCATGCTTTTTGTAATACCAATTAAGTCGCCGCCGGCATAACTATTCCAAGATGGTTTTTCATCCCACTTCATTGTTATGTACGGCTTTTTAGTTCCTGCTCCGTTTTTAAACCGCTCGGGGAAAATTTCATAAAAAACTGCCGAGCGATACCAATCAGCAATTTTTGGGACATCTATACTGTTTACATACGGTAGCTGAAAAGCGTTTAAATAATTCAAAACAAAATTGTAATCGTCCGTTATTCCGTCCTCTGAATAGAAACATGTTTTTCCCTCGAATTGAATTTTAAAAACATATACCAATCTCACATCCGAAACTTTCAAAGTGGCAGAATACCAATCGTAAAGGTCATCTGTAAATATTTTTTTAAGCGGAGTTTCTTGTCTTTCTTTGTTATAATCGTACTTACAACCGTATACAACAGACATTTTTTCTACATTGCAGCCGCGGTTAACGCGTACCCGCAAAACTACTGTATCAGAGCTTTCCGCAAAACAGAATTTTGAATCCGGTACATGTAAAAAACACCTTTTAAAATCATTAGAAAACATAACATCCTCCTATATAAAATGCGTTCTCCTGTTTTCACAAAAAAAGCGACTGAGAACAGCCGCTTTTAACATTATTTTGTAACAAACCATTTTGTGAGCGGCGACTCTATCGGCAAAATAAGCGTCTTATCGCCGTTCATTGCAACTTTTAATGCGTCCATAGCTCTGATAAACTCATAAAATTCTGCCCTGTCCTCACCGGAATAAGCATCAGCAAGAATGCGCATATATTCGCTCTCACCTTCGGCTTTGATTTGTGCCGCTTGCGCTTGTGCCTGAGAAATTACAAGAACTTTTTCTTTATCAGCACTGTTTCTGATAATTTCCGCCTCTGATTGTCCTTCGGCAATGTATTGGGCTGCAATTTGACCGCGTTCGGAAATCATGCGCTGATATACAGCATCTTTATTATCCGGAGGGAGGTCAAACTGCTTTATTTGAACATCGACAACGCTGATGCCGTAATCCGACATTGCGGTTGCAACATTTTCTGTGATAATTCCGTCAAGGTCATTATCACCGCCGCCTCTTGCGTTTATAGC
Source organism: Clostridiales bacterium (assembly GCA_031262335.1). Classification (GTDB taxonomy): domain Bacteria; phylum Bacillota; class Clostridia; order Lachnospirales; family WRAX01; genus JAISHX01. Next base: position 1,672 of record JAISHX010000057.1, on the reverse strand, counting down.
TTCTGCTTGTTCCAAAGTGCTTAGAAGGTTTTTTACAGAGTTGTAAACATTTGCGTCCAATCTGCTCTCTGCTTCGCTGATACGAACAGCGGTTTGCAAAAACTTACGCGGGTCGGTTATTTTCCATACAGCGCAACTGCTTACAATCATAGATTTTTTATCCAAAGTCAACGCTTCGGACGGCTGGAGATTATATACCATTAAATTTCTCGGTATTGTTGTTGTATCTTCAATGAACGGAATTTTAAAATAAAGACCCGCTTTGTCATGAATCGCCACAACTTCACCAAAACGCTTGACGCAAACATATTCATCTTCCTGAACATACAAAACTGTCGTTGCAAGTACAATTATAAGAACAGCGACAACGATAAGTCCGTTAATCATAACCATTATTGTTTTATTTGTTTTTTTAGCCATTAGTTTGCGCCTCCTTCCGTTTCAGCGGTATTTTGTTCGGCTCCGGCGGCTGCCTGCGCGCTGACTTCGCCGTTGTTCAAATCCATAATTTTCAGAATATCGTCGCCTGAAGAATCTATTATAACGTTCATGTTTGGAATGACTTCTTCCATTGTTTCAAGATAAATACGCGTTTTTGTTATATCTTTATTGCGTGAGTATTCCTCATACATTTCATTAAAACGCGCAACTTGACCATCCGCCTCATTGATACGCGCTTCTTTTATACCTTCCGCCTCTTTTACGATTTTATCGGCTTCGGCGTCTGCTTGCGGAATAAGCTCATTTTTATATTTGTTTGCCCCGTTTATTGCTGTATCTTTGCTTTGCTTTGCATTTTCAACATCTTTAAAAGCGGCAACTACTTCTTCTGTAGGAGGTTGAGAATCTTGCAATGTTATATTGGAAACGTAAATTCCCAAGTCATATGCGTCTATTTTATTAACAACGCTATCTTTTATTTTTGTCTGAATTTCCACCTTTGAGAGCGTAAGAACGTCATCTACATTATAACCGCTTACAATGCTGCGTGCTTCTGCCTGAAGGATATTGCGCATTAAACCTACAGGGTCACGCGAATTAAACAAAAACTTAATCGGGTCTGAAACTTTCCATTCTACAAAAAAGTCTACGTTAACAAAATTGAAATCTTTTGTAATCATAAAAGACTCGGAGTCAATAGATGCGCCTGTAGTGGAGTCGTAACCAAACTCCATCTTACGCGTCGTCATGTCTACATTTGTAATTTCTTGCACAAGCGGCACCTTAAAATGAAGTCCTGCTCCGCTTGTACCGACAGGTTTTCCGAATTGCGTTACAACAGCCTGTTCTTGCTCGCTGACAGTATAAAAACTACCAAAAATTACAACAGCAATGACAATCAATGCCACTGCTCCGTAAATTAAAAGCAGAATACGTTTTTTTAGTTTTTCTTCCAAATTTATCGTTCCTCCTGTTTTTTATTGCGATAAAACCGCGAAAATTCCATATCATGCACTAATATATGGTCGGTAAGCCAAGTTGTTACGATTTGTGAAACATTAATCGTTACAGCAAGAGTTGTTCCCTCCCTGTTGACTTTGGCAATTAAATCCTTTAGTGTCCTTATAAAAGCATCGTGGTATCCGGCATGAGTGCTTGCCTTTGTATAACCGACAGATTTATGAAGTAATTGTTCATCGGTGAAATGCTTAATAACATATTCTTGCAAAAA
>JAISHX010000035.1 GCA_031262335.1 Clostridiales bacterium | reverse complement strand
CCGCCCTCTCCCGCAACGTCTATCATCATAAGCTCTCTAAATGCTAATGTGGCTCAGCGGTAGAGCAGTTGATTCGTAATCAACAGGTCGTGGGTTCGATTCCCACCATTAGCTTTTTTTTTATATAAAAAACGGCTAAGGAAAAATCCTTAACCGTTTTTGCTGGGCCTTCAGGGACTCGAACCCGGGACCGCCCGGTTATGAGCCGGATGCTCTAACCAGCTGAGCTAAAGGCCCGTTGGCGCACTACGCGCCGCAAATCTTGCAAACTTTGAGTTTTTTGTCGCCTTCGGTTTTATCCCAAAGGAGTTTTACGCCGGTGCGGCTGCAGGCGGGGCAATTGCCGCGCCAATTCTTGACACTTTTTGCCGCCTTGCCGCGTTTTGGTTTAGCCATGCAATCACCTCACAAAACTACTCAACTAAAAATTCAACTGCCACAGTTACGTATTATAACAGATAAAATTTCCGGTGTCAACAGTTTTTTTAATTTATTTTTTAATTTTACGAAATTTTTTATGTTGACAAAAAATCTTCCGCGTGATATACTGTTTTAATCGAAGCGGAATAGTGTGCCAAACGCTGTTCCCGCCCCGCGTTATCGGCGCGTAGGCTCAAAAACAATTTTTGCGTGTTTTTTGAGCGGGCGTTTTGCGTCCGCTTTTACTTATTTAATGGAGGTGCTCAACTATTACCGATTTAATGATTAACGAACAAATTCGGGACAAAGAAGTCCGCCTTGTCGGCGAAGATGGTTCGCAGCTGGGTATTTTGCCTCTTCGTGAGGCTCAGCGGCTCGCTGATGAAAAGCGTCTTGACCTTGTTAAAATTGCTCCCAACGCCAAACCGCCTGTCTGTAAAATTATTGATTACAGCAAGTACAAGTTTGAACTCGATAAAAAGCAGAAAGAGGCGCGTAAAAAACAAAAAACCGTTGACGTAAAAGGCATTTGGCTTTCCCCGAATATAGACACACACGACATACAAGTTAAATTTAAACGTGCGGCGGAATTTCTCAAGGACGGCGACAAACTGAAAGTTTCTGTCCGATTTAGATACGGGCGTGAAATGTCGAGGCAAGACAGTGCACGCACAATGTTACAGAAGTTTGCCGCTGACCTCTCAGAATACGGCGTAGTTGAGAAAGACGCAAAGATGGAAGCGCGTAGTCTTGTTATGTTCATGGCACCTATAAAGGAAAAGCCGGAAAAACCCGAAAAAACGGAAAATACGGAAAAACCTTCAAAATAATCGTGCCTCGCACATATATTCAAATCTTTCAGGAGGAATTTTGTTATGCCAAAAATGAAAACAAATAAGTCCGTGGCAAAACGCTTTACTGTAACGGCGACAGGTAAACTTAACCACTCAAAATGTAATAAACAGCACAATACAGGCAAAAAGACACCAAAACGTAAAAGAAACCTGCGGCAGGAAACAATAGTTGATTCAACAATGCAAAACAACATGAAGCGTATGCTTCCTTATTTATAAAAATCCGGAGGTAACTATAAATGGCAAGAGTAAAAGGCGGCTTGAACGCAAAAAAAAGGCATAAAAAAGTATTAAAGCTGGCAAAAGGTTATTATGGCGCAAGGAGCAAACAATACAGAACGGCAAAACATTCCGTTATGCGTGCGTTGGCACACTCTTTTGCAGGCAGAAAGCAAGTAAAGCGCGACTTCAGAAAATTATGGATTGCGCGTATAAATGCGGCAGCCCGTATAAACGGCACGTCTTACAGTCGGCTTATTAATGCCCTAAAGGTAAATAATATTCAGATAAACCGAAAAATGCTTGCAGATATTGCCGTAAGCGATGCTGCGGCTTTTGCAAAGCTTGTTGAAAAAGTAAAATAAATAAAATAGAGGCGAGTTTATAACTCGCCTCTATTTATACGAATTGCATATATCGTTATTATTACGGTAAAATTCATAAAAGAAAAAAACGTTTCTGTCGGTTTTGGAATATTTGTTATTCTGAATCCGCTTTTCTTTTGAAAAGATGTTCAAAATTGAAACTCAGCTTGGAGGAGCCTAATGTATAAAATTGTATTTTTAGACATAGATGAAACAATGGTATATAAAAATGGTAAAGTACCTTATACGTTACGGCAGGAAATTGACCGTCTTGAGAGTTCCGGCATAAGAGTTTGCCTAAACACGGGACGCACTTTTACACAAGCAGAGAGGATTGCTGACGAGGCGAATATAGTTTCGCTTTCGGCATTTTCAGACGGACTTTTGGTTTATGATATGCTGACAAAAAGCCAAATTTTTTCAAACGAAATACCTGCGGAAATAGTTGCGGAGATTCTTTTGATTGCCGAAAAATGCAATATGTACGTTGAAGTTGTATGTGTAAAATCGTCTTTTAGGTTTTTAGGCGGGTATGAACTTGTTGAAAACAATTGGTGGCTCAACATGACGGACAGTGTTGAAAGTATAGACGAGCTTAGGACGCAAAGCGAAAATTGCGTTGAAATTATTTTACGTTCCGCAAATAATGAACTTTTAAATCAGTTTTGTGAAACAATAAATTCGATGTACGGTGAAAAAGTTAATGCCCGCGACAACTTATGGGAATCTTTTGTTTTTGTAACGCCCAAAGACGCAGGCAAAGAATACGCAATGAAGTATATTTGTGATTATTACAATATATCTTTAAAAGAATCCGTTGCTTTTGGCGACGACCTTAATGATATTGAAATGATAAAAAATGCGGGGCTTGGAAT
>JAISHX010000188.1 GCA_031262335.1 Clostridiales bacterium | reverse complement strand
ACTTGTCCAAGTCTTTCAATTCTGTTTTGTTCGTTCGTTTCGTTGAGCGTGCCTGCGAAAACATCTTTTACATAGTTTTCTAAGGCTTCTCCCATGTTATTCGCTCTGTTACGGCTTGCGTAAAAAGAACGCAACTCACCTATAGGCGAGTTTATTATATTTTGGATAGCCGTTAATATGTTAAAACTCATTGAACTTGCTCCTTATATTATAATTATAAGCAAATTTTAGCTTGCTTTTGCAGACGTTTTTTTATTTCTTCAAAAAGAGGTGGATTTTCTTTATACATTCCTTTTGTAAAGAAATACGCCGCTTCTTCTTGAGAGGCTTTTAAAACGTTCGTATCTCTATAAAGATTAGCTATTTTCATTTGAGGAAGTCCGTATTGCTTTGTCCCGAAAAATTCTCCCGGTCCGCGCAGTTTTAAGTCCAATTCAGATAACACAAAACCGTCATTGCTTTTTGTCATTGCTTTCATGCGTTCCGCAGTTGTATCATTTTTTGAATCCGTAATTAAAATACAGTAAGATTGTTCTGTTCCGCGTCCAACGCGTCCGCGCAGCTGGTGAAGTTGCGCAAGCCCAAACCGTTCACTATTCTCTACAACGATTATAGTTGCGTTTGGTACGTTTATGCCCACTTCAATCACAGTAGTTGCGACTAAAACATTTATCTGATTGTTTAAAAATCTCTGCATAATTTCATTTTTTTCATCGGGACGCATTTTGCCATGCAAGCATGCTATATTTAATTCCGATAAAACACCTTTTCTAATAGATTCTGTATATGAAAGAACTGCTTTCATTTTTATAGTTTCATTATCTTCAATTGCCGGACAAACTATGTATGATTGACGCCCTTCTTTTATAAGTTTTAGTATAAATCTGTAAGTTCTTTCTCTGTAAGAGCTTGTAACGCAATAAGTTTCTATTTTCTTTCTTCCGGGCGGCATATCGCTTATTGTAGAAATATCCAAATCACCGTACAAAATAAGTGCAAGTGTACGCGGAATAGGTGTTGCTGTCATTACGAGCGTATGCGGGAATATTCCTTTTTCGGAAAGTTTAGCACGTTGGCGTACCCCAAATCTGTGCTGTTCATCTGTAATTACAAATCCAAGATTCTTAAATTTTACATTGTCTTGAATAATTGCGTGTGTCCCTATTAAAATATCAATTTTTCCTTTTGATAACATTTCTTTTATTATGTTTTTTTTCTTTTTTAAAAGCGACCCTGAAAGAATTTCAATTTTAATTTCTAATTCTTCGCAAAACGAAATTAAACTGTTAAAATGCTGAACGGCAAGAGTTTCCGTCGGAGCCATAAATGCTACCTGAAATCCGTTTTTTACAGCAATATAAGCGCAAATAAACGCGATTATCGTTTTGCCCGAGCCAACATCACCCTGAAGAAGTCTGTTCATTGATATTCCTGAAGAAAAATCCGCTGCTATTTCGTCAACAGCAGTTTTTTGCCCATCTGTTAAACAGAATGGCAACAGTTTTTCAACTTTATTAAAGCACAAATCAGAAAAAACAATTCCTTTGTTTTTTGTTGCAATACCTTTTATATGAAACAGTTCCAGTTGCATCATAAAGAGTTCTTCAAAAACAAGGCGGCGGCGTGCGTTTTTGTAATCTGTTTCATTTTTAGGGAAATGAATATCGAAAATTGCTTTTTCACGCACAGGAATACGATATTTTTTCAAAAGCTGTTCCGGAAGAAATTCAGCCGGAGTTACTTCTTCAAGAGCCGATTTAACTAATGAACGAATAGTATTTTGCGGAATTTTATCTCCGATAGGATAAATCGGTGTAATCCTTCCGCTTTTGAGTTGATTATCCCCCCCGCCTTTATCTGCCTCATAATCCGGATTTTTAAAAATAAGCCTACCGTTTTTCATTTTTTCCGCTTCTCCGGAAAAATAAAAAACGCTACCTTTTTTTAAGACAGAACGCAAATAAAGCCGGTTAAACCATACAGCCTCAGCCGTACCTGTTTCATCGGCAAAGATAATTCGTAATATAATTTTTCCGTTTACGTTCATAATTTCCGGAGCCGAATAAACTTCCGCAAGAACGGAAACGGTTTCACCGGATTTAACATCAGATAATTTTGCGGTAGTACGCACAGAATAATCACGCGGATAAAACGTAATCAAATCTTCTATCGTAAAAATTCCTAACCGCTGAAGAGCGTTGGTTCGTGCGGCACCAACGCCCCGCAAATTTTCGATGTTATCACTAATTGTCATTTTTTCCAAACCGCTTTTTTAATGTTTTTACGAGGCGTCGGAACGGTCCTCTCGTTTTTTCGTAATTTTCCGGAGCGTAGACCGATTCTCGTTTTTTATAAAAAGGGGCTTTGCACCCTCTCTGACAACGCTCTTTGTTACAACGCATTTTTCTATTGTTTCGTCGTCCGGCACGTCAAACATCGTATCTGTCATAAATTCCTCTATAACAGCTCTGAGTCCTCTTGCACCTGTTCCGCGTTCGATTGCTTTTTCGGCAATAGAGCGGAGTGCTTCGTCCTCAAATTCCAGTTCAACATTGTCAAACTTAAATAGTTGTTTGTATTGTTTTGTTATTGCGTTTTTCGGACGTGTCAAAATTTCGACAAGGGCATCTTGGTCAAGGCTTGAAAGCGAAACTATTACAGGCAACCTGCCTATTATCTCATGAATAAGTCCGTATTTATGCAAATCTTGCGGAAGAGCAACCTTGAGTATTTCGTCACGCGTTTTTGGTGTCGAAATAGTAACTTCAGAATTGAAACCTATAACTTTTTTATTAAGTCTTTGTTCAATAATTTTTTCAAGTCCATCGAA
>JAISHX010000140.1 GCA_031262335.1 Clostridiales bacterium | reverse complement strand
TTCTCGGACGCGGTACTTCGTCAGGAATTTCCGCTGATTGAAATGATGAACTCTGTTAATATTCCGGGAGCGTTTTGGGAACGGCAAGATGCGCTTATGATGAGTTTTTGGATTGTATCTGTGTTTTCGCTTGTGAGTGCGGCAGTATTTTTTTCGGCGGTTTTGCTGAAAGATATTGCGGGAGCGGGTAAGCGTCCTGTTTATGCGCTTTTTGTTGCAATAACAGTATTTGCGCTTTCGTTTTTGTCTTCTGACGCAAGTCAGGCTTATCAACTGCTGGAAACTTCAAATAAAATTTTCGGAACAATATTTATGGTTTTGTTGCCTGTTGCGTTGTTTGGATTTTCTTTGGGAAGGAGCAAGACAAAATAAAAAAGATATTTTGTGCGGTATTATGCTTGATGTTTGTTATTCTTTCCGCATGCCGCGACCGAGTACAGCTTGAAGACAGAGGATTTGTTCTTGCGCTTGGAATAGACCTTCAGGACAACAAAATTGTAGTTACCGCATGCGAGGCGGGTTCTAATGATAAAGAAGTTCAAAGCATAAAAAAAGGATTAGGCAATAACTTTACAGAAGCTTTTTCAGACGCAAACAAAAATACAAACAAAAAACTTTACATCGGTCATATGAAAGTTGTTGTTTTCGGAAAAAATTTGATTGAAAACCAAATTTGCGCCGAAGAAATTCTTAAAGAGCTTGAGCGTGCCGACCTAAGCCGAAAAATTATTGTGCTTGCCGCCGAAAAAACTGCCGCTGACGAAATTAAAGACCCGCGTGACGGACAAAATTTTGGGGCGTATGTTTCTAAATATTTTAAAAATAATCATATAAAAGCTAAAACACTTGAAGAAGCTATAGACGATGCTTGGCACGGAAAAAAAATAAAAGAAACGATAACGTATAAATTACCCTCTAAAGGTAAATAATCGTATTGGAGGGGATATTATGAAAAAAAGATTAGGAATTTCATTAGTAATAGGTTTGTGTGCGGCGTCTTTCGCAATGGCGGCAAGTGCGGCGTATGCGGTAAAAACTCAGGAAGGCATAGCCGGTGAAGTTATCAGATTTCACGTTCTTGCTAATAGTGATTCAGAATATGACCAAAATTTGAAATTAAAAGTAAGAGATAAAATTGTCGGATATATGTCGGAATTTTTTGACGAGAATACTAATCTTGAAAAAGCAAGAAATATAATCACAGAAAATATAAACAATATAGAAGCAGTTGCCATGGATACTTTGCACGAAAATAACTCTGATTATTCTGTTAACGCGGAAATCACAACTGATTTTTTTCCTACAAAAGTATATAAAAATGCAGTTTTTCCGGCAGGAGAATATGAAACGCTCCGTATCGTAATCGGAGAAGGTAAGGGAAAAAATTGGTGGTGTGTAATGTTTCCGCCGCTATGCTTTCTGGACGCGTCATCTGCGGAGTTGCCTTACGACTCAAAGCAGGAGTTGAAATCAGTTCTTACGGAAGATGAATATCAGGTTATAACAAACAGTAATTCACCGCCATTCAAGGTTAAATTAAAGATAATCGAAATATGGGAGAATTTATTTAAAAAATGATTAAAAGAAAATATATCTTGAGTTTTTTGGTAGCAATCAGCTTGATTATGACTTCGTTCTCCGTGCAAAAAGTAACGTATGCTGCAGTATACACATGGGGTTCTTCCGGAGAAACAGTTAAGCTGATACAAAAGAAATTAAAGAACTGGGGATATTATGAAGGCGAAGTAGACGGAAAATTCGGAATGCTCACATTTGAGGCAGTAAAATATTTTCAAAGGAAAAACAATCTTACTATAGACGGCATTGTCGGAGCGAAAACTCTTGAGGCACTCGGGATATTTGAAAATTCAGAAGCGGCAACAGCGTCAAGCTTTGAGAACGATGTTTGGTTACTTGCTTGCGTAATAAACGGAGAGGGTAGGGGAGAATCGTATTTGGGACAAGTTGCAATCGGCGCGGTTGTCGTAAACCGCGTTGAAAGTCCGTTGTTTCCTGATACGCTGTCAGGCGTAGTTTATCAGCCGGGGGCATTTGACGCAGTAAGTGACGGTCAAGTCAAACTTACTCCAAGCGAAAGTTGTTTAGATGCCGCACGCGATGCTTTACGCGGCTGGGACCCGACAGGCGGCGCGTTATTTTACTGGAATCCGAAAACGGCGACAAGTCAGTGGATTAAACAACTTACGGTAGTAAAAGAAATCGGAAATCATGTGTTCGGTATGAATTATAACGTATAGAGGAAGTGTTTTTTTGCACTACGCGGCTAATGAATCAGGGTTTGGTTTAAAAAGTAAAATTGCAGTTACAATATTCTTTGTTTTACTTCTTTCGGCGTGTGCGTTCTCTGTATATCAATATCAGGAAAAACTCAAATACAGAAATGCTGTTGTTTCTCTTTATGACAAAGCTTTTTATGATACGGCGGAGGGCGTTGATAAAATTGCGACTTTGCTTGAAAAAGCATCAACGGTTGAACGCGCTGAACAAATAGCTCCGCTTTATGCGGATATTTGGCAAATTTCCGCAAGGACAAAAGAAAATTTATCTTCTCTGCCATACGCATATGAAGCAGTTGGCAAAACATCAAAGTATATTTCTCAGTTAAGTGATTTTGCATATTCGGTAATGGAAAAAACAATGTTAGGCTCACCGCTTGACTCGAATGACAAAAAAAATTCGGAACAAGTGAGAGAACAAGCTAAAACTTTGGCGAATGAACTTCTGTCGGCAGTAAGCGCGGCGCAAGTATCAGGCGGTGAAAACTGGGATATTTTCTTAGATAAAGACGGAAACTCGGACGGCTCGGCTCTTGCGGGATTTGTCGGTGCGGCGGCGGAATCTTTGAAAAATGCACCGGAGCTTGTATATGACGGACCTTTTTCGGACGCGGTTCAAAACGTGTCACCAAAGTTTATAGAGGATAAACCTGAAATAAGTGCGTCCGTTGCAGAAGAAGTCGTAAAAAAAGTATTGAGCTATGCGGGTATTGCGTTTTCGGAAGTAAAAATTACCGGTGAAACAGGAGAAAATCAAGGGACAATACCTGTATATAGTTTTCAGGCGGATTTATCGGGCGGCGGCTATGTTTATATGGACATTACAAAGCGCGGAGGACTTCCTTTATGGGCATTATGTAGCGGATATGCACCTTCCGGCGGAAACGTCGATTTTGAAAAAGCTCGCCAAAACGCGGAATATTTTCTTGATGCAATCGGCTACAGCTCAATGAAATATAGTTATTATGAATATAATAATGATGAATTAACGATAAATTACTGTCCTTACGAAAACGGAACGATAATTTATCCCGATATTATAAAAGTTAAAGTAAACTGTGTAAACGGAGCGATAACGGCATTTGACGCAA
>JAISHX010000078.1 GCA_031262335.1 Clostridiales bacterium | reverse complement strand
TTAGTTATCTTAAAGAAGAAATATTCAATAATGTTCCTTTTAGCGGCGAAATGGAAGACGATTTTTACTATTACAATTCCTATGCCGAAGATTTGCTTATGGCGCTGTACGGCGACAATCCGGTTACAAAAGCCAAATAGCCAAAATAATATCTTAATTAGATTCGGAAGTAACATAAAACACGGCATTGCTTATCAGTGCCTTGATTTATTGCTGTTGAGCGAGCCTTTCCAGCGGATACTTAATTTTCGTTCTGTATGCTTAAACAGGCGGACTATGTTTTCTCTGTGCATGAAATATGCCGATGCGGCAAGCAAACATGCTAAAATGACTGCCTCAACCGGATAATGACAAAAAACCATTGAAATAGGGAGCAATGTAAGCACTGTTAATGACATGACAGAAACATATTTTGTTGTAAGCAGAATTATAAGACCTACAAGAAAAATTATCCCCGCAATGCGTAAGTCAAGGCTAAGAATAATTCCCAAAGAGGACGCTATTCCTTTTCCGCCTTTAAATTTCATGTAAAAAGGGAAGTTGTGACCGGCAATTACACCTATTCCGGCATAAAGTCCGCTGACTGCACCTTGGGGAAAATCATTCCAGAAAAATAATGTGAGGTCTGTTCCGAAGATCCAGCAGAAAACATTAAACGCGACAGCAGCTTTTATTATGTCAAATGCAAAAACAAACATTCCGTATTTTGCTCCAAGCAAACGAACAGTATTTGTAGTTCCTGAATTTTTACTTCCGTGTTCGCGAATATCAACTTTGGCAAAGACTTTTCCGATTATATATGCTGTTTGAATACATCCGATACCGTATCCGCACAACACGCAAATTATCTTTGCAAAAATACTCAAAGCAATCAATCCTTTCTACCTCTGGTCATAAACCTTAAAGGTGTGCCGACAAAACCAAAGGCTTCACGAATTTTATTCTCTAAATACCTTAAATATGAAAAATGCAATAGTTCCTCATCATTGACAAAAATAACAAAAGTCGGAGGTTTGACCGAGACCTGTGTCATATAAAAGATTTTCAGCTGTCTGCCTTTTTCCGCCGGAGGCGGATATGAAGCAAGCGCGTCTGTTAAAACATCGTTCAGCAAACCTGTTTGGATTCGCCGTGCGGAATTTTCGTTTACCGAGATTACAGTATTAAAAATATTACTTACTCTTTGTCCTGTAAGCGCGGATATATAAATTTTTGGAGCATAGGACATATATTTTAAATTTTGTTCTATGTCTTTGTCAAATTTCTTCATAGTTTTGCCGTCTTTTTCAATGGCGTCCCACTTATTAACGGCGATAATTGCCGCTTTGCCGCTTTCATGTGCAATTCCGGCAATTTTGGCATCTTGGTCGGTTATTCCTTCTTCGGCATTTATGATTATAATACTTACGTCTGAACGCTCTACCGCCGTCACCGCCCGTATTACAGAATATTTTTCAATATTTTCTTTCACTTTGCTTTTGCGTCGCATGCCTGCCGTATCAATAAAAATAAATTTCTGACCGTCTTTTTCAAACGGACTGTCAATAGCGTCGCGCGTTGTTCCGGGTACGGGACTTACTATAACTCTGCTTTCTCCTAATATTTTATTTATAAGCGACGATTTGCCGACGTTAGGTTTGCCGATAACGGCAACTTTAATTGCGTCGTTGTCGTTGTCGTTTTGATTGTCTTTCGGAAATAAAGCGCAAACTTCATCAAGAAGGTCGCCGAGCCCCAAAGCTTGACCGCTTGAAATTGCCACAACAGGTGTAAGTCCAAGCTCATAAAATTCATATGCCGCCGAATCTTTTGCCAGAACATCAACTTTATTTACAGCAACAACTACCGGTTTTTTTGAGCGGCGCAGCAGTTCGGCAATTTCTTTGTCTGATTCGGTTACACCGGTTTTGACATCAGTTACAAAAACAATTACGTCTGCGGAATCGATTGCAATTTGAGCTTGTTCGCGAATTTGCGCGGGAATAAATTCCTCGGAGCTTGCGTCCAAACCGCCTGTGTCGATAACCGTAAATTTTTTATCCAGCCAGTCGCTTTCGGCGTAAATTCTATCTCGCGTAACGCCGGGTGTATCTTCTACAATTGATATTCGTATGCCGGCAAGACGGTTAAACAGCGTTGATTTACCGACATTCGGTCGCCCCACAATGGCGACAACAGGTTTTGACATTTAATTTTGTACCTCCTATATTCTTTCTTTATTGCAGGCATGCTTTTACAAACGATTCACCGTCTGTAGGGACGGGTACAACAGGAACACCTATTTTTTCTGAAATACCTTGCGGCGTTTCATCGTCAAGAAAAATATCCTCACCGTCTTTTAGGCAATTTTGAGGAATAAGAATTTTTTCGCCAAGTAGTTCCTTTTTTTCAAGGCAGGTGTTTAAAATGTCACGTCCGGTAAGAAGTCCCGAAACGGTAATTGTTTCTCCGAAAAAGTCATTTTTTACGGGTATTACATTTATTGTTATGGTTTTTGCTTTTTCCATAAGTCTTGTTGCAAGACCGCATATAAATTCATATGCCGCCGTACCGGTTATAACAGAAACCGTACGCGGCTTTTGGGAATAATACGGAATTGAACAAAGAGTTTCTGTAAATTCATATTCGGTAAGCGCAAGCATTCCGACACCGTTTTCAAGCTGCGGAAAATCCTCGTAAAATGTGTGGGGCGGAATAGGCAAAGACGCGCTTATATAAAATTCATCGGCGGCAAAAACAAAGAAAGTGCCTTTTTCCGCTCTTAATCTTTTTTGCCAGTATTGGACTTGTGCAATCACAATTGCGGACTCGTCCATGCTGAACGGCTCAAGATGAAAAAGATGATTTTCTTCACGGAATTTTGTCATTCCTGCCGGTACAACCGAAAGACTGCGTGCTTGCGGAATAAATTCAGATAATACGCTGATTGTTTCGTCCAAAATGTGCTTGTCATTTATTCCGTTGCACAGGACAATTTGAAAATTAAGCTCAATTCCTGCATTGGCAAGTTTTTCTATTTTGGTTAAAACAGATGTTCCTGTTCCGCCTTGAGGACGTACTATTTTTTTCCATATTTCATCGTCAACAGCGTGAATGGAAATATTAAGCCGTGAGAATCTGTATAAAATTATCCTGTCCAACTCTTTGTCGGAAACATTCGTAAGAGTAACATAATTTCCCGTTAAAAACGACAGACGAGTGTCATCGTCCTTAAAATAGAGTGTTTGACGCAATTTTTTTTCATTTTTAGGCAGTTGGTCAATAAAGCAAAAAATACATTTGTTGTGGCACGAGAGAGGTTTGTCCATAAGACCTCTTTCAAAAGAAAGTCCAAGGTCTTCATCCATATCCTTTTCTATATTAACGATGACCATTTCATCGTCTTTTGTCTTTATCGTAACAGTAAGAAATTCGTCGGCAGTAAGAAAACGATAGTCAAAAACGTCTTTTATTTCAGTGCCGTTTATCGAAAAAATGCAGTCGCCTTTTTCAAGACCAAGTTCTTCACCGATACTTCCGGCGGCAACTCCGGTGATTTCTTTCATATTCCTCTCTTCCTTTCTTTTTCGGGCATTAGCAGAGCGTTTATTGCGCCGCCGATAAGCAGCGCGGCGGAAATTATATTTAACCACAGCATCAGTATAATAACGCCGGCAATACTCCCGTATACGTTTGAATAACGTGAAAAGTTGCTTATATAGATATTAAAACCTTTTGATGCCAAAAGCCACACAATCAGCGTAATAAACGCACCCGGGAAAGTTTCATACACGGTGACTTTTTTACATGTTGCAAATTTATATATAAAAATTATTGTAAAAAGCAGTATGACCATAAGAATAAGTGTGCCTGACGCGCTGAACGCAAACATAATAAACTTCGGTACAGAATATTTTTCTATTATGGTATTGTAAATTGCTCCGCCAAAGATTAAAATAGATATGGAGGCAATTATTGCAAAAGCAAGCAGCAAAACAAGGACAATGCCTGTAAGACGTACGATAATGAAATTGCGTTCTTCTTTTTCGCCGTATGCTTTGCTTATGCCTTTTATAACGGCGTCAAAGCCGGAAGACGCAGTTATTATTGTCAGAATCAAGCTTCCGGACAAAAGACCGGCATGTGATTTTGTATGTTTTGCCGTTATTTCTTCTATAAAAACACTTATTAACGCGCTGACACTTTCGGGAAGGTTTGTAACTATATCCTCAAGGAAATAGTTTGAGCTTATTTTCAAAAAACTGAGCAGCGACAGAAGGAAAATTATAAACGGGAAAAATGCCAAACAAAGCTTATATGAAAGTTCGTTGGCATGAGTAATAAGACCGTTTTCTTTTATCGAGATAAAAAGATTTTTAAAGAACAAAAAAATTTTTTTCATTTTAATCACGTCCGATGCTGGGCTTTTGGAGATTATTTTATGGACGTTCGCCTCTTAAAAAAACCGGATATTTTTCTTATTATTTTTCTGATTGTATGCGCGGTGTGCGGCTGGGTTTTACCGCTTGCGTTTGGCAATGAACAAGGTGAATATGTCGCTGTTTTTATTAAGGGAAAACTTTTGTGCAAGGAAAGCTTATATACTGAAAAAACTATTGAAATTATTGACGAAAACGGACACAATATAAACACAGTAAAAATTTCCGGAGGAAAAGTTTTTATGGAATATGCTGATTG
>JAISHX010000027.1 GCA_031262335.1 Clostridiales bacterium | reverse complement strand
GAACACGTTAAAACAGGGTATCCGATTGTATACACATCGGCGGATTCAGTTTTTCAAATAGCAATGCACGAGGATATTATTCCGATTGAAGAACAGTACAGAATCTCGCGAATAGCACGTGCAATACTTGTCGGTGAACATAATGTGTCGAGAGTCATAACAAGACCCTTTATCGGTACAAGCGGTAATTACAAGCGTACGTCAAACCGACACGACTTTTCGCTTGACCCTACAGGAATTACAGTTCTTGACCTAATAAAACAGGCTGGACTTCCTGTTGCGGCTGTCGGCAAAATTGAGGATATTTTTGCGGGAAAAGGCGTAACGCAGGCTGTCCATATTGTCAATAATTCTGACGGCGTTGACAAAACTCTGGAATATATGGACAGTGTTCAGGAAGGATTTATTTTTACAAACCTTGTTGATTTTGATATGCTTTTTGGACACAGAAATGATGTTAAAGGTTATGCAAACGCACTTTTGGAGTTTGATGCTCGTCTGCCTGAAATAATAGAAAAGCTCCGTGAGGACGACATTTTGATGATAACAGCCGACCATGGTTGCGACCCTACAACTCCTTCGACAGACCATTCACGCGAATATATTCCGTTGCTGATATACGGGAAAAATATAAAACAAGGTGAGAATCTTCATATTCGTGAAACGTTTGCAGATATTGGGCAGACAGTTCTTGAATATTTAGGTGTAGAAAGTAAAATCCATGGCACAAGCTTTTTAAAGGAGGTATTAAAATGATTCCAACGCCGCACATCGAAGCAAAAGAAGGCGAAATAGCCGAAAGTGTATTGATGCCCGGAGACCCTCTGCGCGCAAAGTTTATTGCCGAAACTTATTTGAAAGATGCTGTTCAGTACAACGGAGTTCGCGGTATGCTGGGTTTTACCGGAACATATAAGGGAAAACGCGTAAGTGTGCAAGGTTCCGGAATGGGTATGCCGTCAATCGGGATTTATTCTTATGAGTTGTTCGCGTTTTACGGCGTAAAAAACATAGTAAGAATAGGAACAGCAGGCTCAATTAACGAAAATCTAAAAGTAAAGGATATTGTCATTGCACAAGGAGCTTGTCATACTTCAAATTTTGCGGCACAGTATAATCTTTCGGGTACTTTTGCGCCGATTTCTTCATTCGATTTACTTCAGAAAACGGTCACAGCGGCAGAAAAACACGGCGCAAAATATATGGTGGGAAATGTTCTTTCCAGTGACGCGTTTTACGGCGAAGCGCATGACGATATGAAACGCTGGGCAGACATGGGCATTCTTGCTGTTGAAATGGAATCCGCCGCACTATTTATGAACGCCGCCAAGCTAAAGAAAAACGCGCTTTGCATGCTTACAATATCAGATGAAATATTTAACGGCATTTCAACAACATCAGCAGAACGTCAAACAGCTTTCACCGCAATGATGGAAATAGCTCTTGAAGCTGTTACAGCATAGTTGGTTGTAAGCTTTTATATATATAGATAATTTTCAGAGGTATTATGAGGGGGAATAAAAAATGTTAGGAAGCTTTTTAAAAAGGTCGCGTAAGCTACTTGCGTTGATTGTGGCGGCGGCTGTTTCGTTTGGCTATACTCCGGCGAGTATTTTTGCCGAAGATGCTCCACTCGCTGACCATATTGTTATAAATCAAATTTATACAAGCGATTCTACAAATATAGCAACTTATAAATTTGCTGAATTATATAATCCTACAGCAGCAGATGTTTCATTAGACGGAATTTATCTTGCATACGGTTCAGGAACAAAACCTGCTTTTTCTTCAAATATCGCACTGACAGGAACAATTAAAGCCGGAGGATTTTACCTTGTAAAAACTTCCAAAGCAACGGAGGCTACGGATACTCCTGTTCCGGATGCCGGAAAAAACTTAGGCACAGGAGCAAAGGGCAAATACGCTCTTTTTAATGGTACTCCTACAGATTTAGAAACAGATGCCAACGGCAATCCCATTAATACTAATATAATTGATTTTGTTGGTTGCGGCACTTCAACGTATTATGAAGGTACAGGAACAGCAACCGGACTTGCAAACGATATAGCAATTATTCGTGTAACTGACGGTGTTGACACCAATGATAATGCCGCTGATTTTACGACAGCTTCACCGAATCCGCGCAATTCTTCATACGGACAAGAAGCCGAACAACCTTCTGACGGACCCGAGGAACAGCCTTCATCAGGTCTAACGATTCTTGAGGCAAGAGCCGCAAGCGGCACAGTTTCAACAGCAGGCAAAATAACTTATATTAATAACAGGAATCTTGTAATTGAGGACGTAACCGCGGCTATTAACATATACGGCTCAAGCGGACAATTTTCGGAACTTTCTGTCGGTGATGAAATTACGGTTGAAGGGACCCGTTCCGATTTCCGAGGCTTGGAACAGATTATAACCCCGAAGTTTGAAAAAACAACTCTCGGAATTACACTGCCGGAGTCTGAGGTTAAAACAATAGAAGAAATTAAGGCTTTGAATATGGACGAAAATCAAAGCGAACGTTTTAAACTTGAAAATGTTGAGGTTTCCGCAATAAGCGGCAACGATATAACATTTAAAGACTCAACCGGAGAAATTCAAGGTTTTGGATTGGGCGGCACACTTGATTCAAAAATACAAATAAATTGCAAAGTTGATTTTGTCGGACTTTTAAGTGTCCACGATTCAACTGTTCAACTGAGCGGAGACAAAGCTAATATTATTTGGAAGGCAGACCCCGCTGTAGTTTCAGAAATAACTCCTTCTGTGGCAAACGGAACAGTTGTTGAAATAGGCGATAAACTTAGATTTACAACGACAACTCCGGACGCGGTTATTGAATACAATACCGTGAGCGAGGATTTTGCAGAAGCATGGACTCCCGTGCCTTCTGACGGGATAGTTGTTGCAGGAGAGCCTGAACAGACTCTGACTTATTATGTTCGCGGAACAAAAGCTGAATTAGCAAACAGCCCCGTTCTTACTGTAACGTATACGATTCGTTCGGCGAATTTGTCAATTGCGGAAATCATTGCTCTTTCAAACGGAGCGGAACAATTTTACGCAAAAGGCGTTGTCACATCGGTTGACGGCGGAAAAGTGACAATTCAGGATTCAACAGGCGCAATACTTTGGGACAGTTCTTCCGAATTTCAGACTGCTCCCGTAATTGGAAATGTAATTAAAATTGTAGGCAGTATACGCGCAACGCTAAACGACGCAAGGACAATTGTCGGCGGAACATTTACAGATGAAGGCGCAGGAGCATTTCCTGATTCCTACGGAATCGACGTATCTGTATTTTCAAATTCGGACGTAGCAGACCAATTCCAGTCTGTTGTTGTGAAACTTTCCGGATTACAGGCACTAAATACAACAGGCAAGTTTAAAGAAGGTTCTACAGGACGTCAAATTACCATAAACGGAGATTTCGGTACAATTGAACAAGATGCTTGGTATGATGTTACCGGTGTTGTGCGTGCCGACAACGGAGTATATTCGCTGTTTGTTCCCGCGCCGCAATACTTGGAAAAACTTCCTATGGAGCCGAATGGACAATCAGGTGTCAGCATTGTTGAGTTTGCGTATTCAGCGGCTGTTACCTTACCGACAGAAGCAAGCGGCGGCGCAAATAAAGCAGGAAGCATACTATCCACAAAAACAAACGCGGCATTAACAACAGGCGGTAGTGCGGTTAATACGGCAGGTTGGGATTTATCCGGTGGACAGTATATTCAGTTCCAGTTCAGCACAGTCGGATTTTCAAATATAAAACTCAACGGCTCACTGCGTTCAGCAAACAAAGGTCCGATAGCATATATTCTTAAATACAGCACAGACGGCAACGAATGGCATGAGCTTATGTCGGGAAGCAGAGTTTCGCTTCAAGCAACA
>JAISHX010000183.1 GCA_031262335.1 Clostridiales bacterium | reverse complement strand
AAAAAATTCATGATTATTGACGGAAATAACCTAATTAACCGTGCTTTTTATGCTATGCCAACGCTAAACGCTCCAAGCGGGGAGCCGACAAACGCCGTTTACGGTTTTTTAAATATGCTCTTTAAACTGCTTGAAGATGAAAACGCTGATTTTTTTGGAGTAGCTTTTGACCTTCGTGCTCCAACTTTTCGGCACAAGATGTTTGAGCAGTATAAAGCAACGCGTTCGCCTATGATGCCCGACCTTGCCCGTCAGATTCCTATGACAAAAAATTTGTTGAAACTTATGAATATCCCAATTTATCAGCTTGAGGGTTATGAGGCAGATGATTTAATCGGCACACTTGCCGCTAAAGCAGAATCGGAAGGTTTTGACGTTGTAGTTGTTTCCGGTGATAAAGACCTTTTGCAATGTGCAACCGAAAAAGTTAAAATACGCGTGCCGAAAACAAAAGGCAGTAAAACAGTCAATGAAATATATTATGCTGTTGACGTTTTAGACAGTATTGGTGTTACTCCGGAACAGTTTGTTCATGTAAAAGCTTTAATGGGTGATTCTTCTGATAATATCCCGGGCGTACCCGGTATTGGTGAAAAAACAGCAGTTAAAATAATTTCTCAATATAAAACTATAGAGAACGCAATAAATCACGTTGACGAGATTAAACCGAAAAAAGCTTCACAAAATTTGAAACAGTTTGAAGAACAAGCAAGACTTAGTTATGATTTAGCAAAAATAAATACTGACTCGCCTGTAGATATTATCCGTGAAAAAGCCGAAATTTACACAAAAGAAGCATATGCTGAAATTGAACGCCTCGGTTTTAAGACGTTAAGCTCACAATTCAAGAAATTTTCAATAACTGATTCAAAGCAAATTACTGAAATTACACAAGAGATGATTACGGAATGTTGCGGCGCTTTTACATGTTCGGTTACTGAAAAAGGCGCGGTTGTTTTTGACGGAAAAGTAACTGAAGAAAAAGAAGATTCATTCTTTTCCTCCGATATAAAAAAGATAACTATTGACTTGAAAAATGATATTAAAAAATTGAATGAACGAGATATTGCTTTAAATAATGTTGTTTTCGATACAACTTTAGGATTCTATGTTGCAAATGCCGGAAAGACTCCGAGCGAAACTTTAAATTTAGAAACAGCTTTTGCTATGTATTCGCAACTTAAAAACACAATTCAGGAGCAAGAACAGAATTTTATTTATTATGATGTTGAGTTACCTCTTGCATATGTGTTAGCCGACATGGAAATGTACGGAATTAAAGTAGATACAGCAGAAATAGAAAAATATGCACATTCTCTTGACAAAAAAATAAGCGAACTCTCCGAAAAAATATATCAAATGGCGGGAGAAACTTTTAATATAAACTCACCGAAGCAAGTTGGCGAAGTCATTTATGACAAAATGAAACTTGGTACAAATATCGGAAAGAAAAAAGCAAAAACACTTTCAACAAACGCTGACGCTCTTTTAAAATTGGAACACCCTATTGCAAAAACTATTTTGGATTACCGTTTGCACGCAAAATTAAAATCAACATACGCTGACGGGGTTTTGGCTACCGCAAAAAAAGACGGACGTGTTCATTCAACGTTTATTCAAACTGCGGCGGCAACAGGCAGAATCAGCAGCATTGAACCTAATCTACAAAATATTCCGATAAAAACGGAATTAGGCAGAAACTTCCGCAAAGTTTTTATTCCGGAAGACGGCTTTGTTTTTCTTGATGCCGATTACAGTCAAATTGAGCTTAGAATTTTGGCGTGTCTTTCGGGTGATAAAACGCTGATAACTGCTTTTAACGACAATATTGATATTCACACGCTGACAGCTTCACAAGTGTTTAGAGTACCGTTTAGTGAGGTCACATCAGACCAACGAAGATATGCTAAAGCCGTAAATTTTGGAATAGTTTACGGAATAAGTGCGTTTTCATTAGCGGAAGACATTGGAACTACTGTAAAAGAAGCTGACAAATATATTTCAGGATATTTTGAAAAGTATCCTGACGTAAAAATATATCTTGACGAAACAGTCAAAAACGCAAGAGAAAAAGGTTATACGGAAACGATTTTCGGCAGGCGTAGATACATTCCGGAGCTTTTGGCAGGGAATTTTAATACACGTTCGGCGGGTGAGAGAATTGCAATGAATTCACCGATTCAAGGCTCCGCAGCCGACATAATAAAAGTAGCTATGGTGCGTATATACAGCTCAATAAAACGCGAAAATTTGCGTTCAAGATTGTTACTTCAAGTACATGATGAGCTTTTGCTTGAAGTTTTTGAGCCTGAAAAAGAAATAATTATGCAAATTGTTAAATCAGAAATGGAAAATGCCGTAAAACTGCCTGTCAAACTTGATGTTGATGTGCATTTCGGAAAGACATGGTTCGACGCGAAATGAAAATTATTGGCATAACCGGTAATACGGGTGCGGGTAAAAGTACAGCTACGGCACTTTTGCGTGAGGCAGGCGCATTTATTATTGATGCAGACAAAATAGGGCATGAAATTATTTTAAAAGGCAATACAGCGTATAATGAAATTGTAAAAGTATTCGGAACAGATATTCTTAATGCTCAAGGCGACATTGACAGAAAAAAACTTGGATATATTGTTTTTGCCGACAAAGAACAGCTCAAAAAGCTTTCCGCAATAACGCACCCGAGAATAACAAGACATATTATGGAAACAATAGAAACAGTCAGAAATAAACGGCGTATTATAGTTATTGACGCGCCGCTACTTTTTCAAGCAGGGCTTGATGATATTTGCGACCTGATTTATTTGATTACTGCCTCTCCTGACATTCGTGCAAAAAGAATTGCCGTCCGCGATAATTTAACAATGGACGATGCCAAAAAACGCATTGAAATTCAAGAAAATATTATAGATTTGTTAAATAAAAATCAGCTTGCAAAAACAATAATTATAAATAACAACAGTTATATAAATGTTCTAAAACAACTTATATTTGAAGGATTGTAAAAATGATACTTATGCCGAAATTATGAGCGGACTTAAAAAATTTCTGCTGAAACTGATATATATTTTTGCTTTCATTGCCGCGTTATACTTGCTTGTACGCTGGCTTTATCCGATACATCACGAGAATATTATCAGAAAATACACAAGAGAGTACGGTCTGCGTGAAGAGTTGATTTACGGTATAATTCGTACGGAAAGCGGCTTTGATATAGACGCGGAGAGCAATCGCGGTGCCGGCGGACTTATGCAAATAGTCAAGATGACAGCTGATTGGGGTGCGGAAGAAATTGGACTTGACACTTATGATTATTCACAGATTTTTCAGCCTGAAATAAATATAAGAATCGGTTGCTGGTACCTTTCAAAACTTATCAAACAATACGGCAATGAAGAAACTGCTCTTGCGGCATATAATGCGGGAAGCGGCAGAGTTTCACAATGGCTTTCAGACAGCAGATATTCACAAGACGGTATAACCCTTACGGAAATTCCGTTTAAAGAAACAAGGAGATACGTTAATAAGGTAAAAAATAATGAGAAAATTTATAAGATACTTCTTGATTTGTTTAATCGCGGCAGTAAGTAGCGGTTGTTCTTCGCAGAATACTGCTGTTTCGGACGTTGTGACACCTTCACCGCCTCCGACCGAAACTTTTTCGCCGCCGATTCCAACGTCAACGCCTGCTCCGCAAGCGGGAGGATTGCTTAATATTTCAATTCGAGAGCCAAAAACGTTTAACCCTTTGGTGAATGATGATGTAACTGTCGATTTAATGCTTGGGCTTGTCTTTGAACCTCTTATTGTTTTTGACGAGCAAATGAAACCTGAGCCGAACGGACGAATTATTTCGGATATTACAGTTAATACCGCTGTTCCAACGGCGCAAATAACGATAAAAGCAAATGCTGTTTGGGCAGACGGAAGTCCGATTACGGCAACGGACATTGTATATTCTTTAGATACAATAAAAAATGCCGAAAATTCTCTCTACAAAAGCTGTGTCAATTACATAGCGGGTTATTCGTCAAGCGGCAACAAAACCGTTACAATAAATTTTACAGAAACGTACGCAAGTGTTCTTTATAAACTTAATTTTCCGATAATTCCGGCAAATTTTTCGGAAGAAACTCCTGTCGGCTCAGGATTATATAAGATAACCGAGTATACACCGCGCAAGGGTGTTCGGTT
>JAISHX010000086.1 GCA_031262335.1 Clostridiales bacterium | reverse complement strand
TCCGTTCCTTTCTCACTACAGACAAAACGTTCTAAAATCACACTTGTTCCGCTGTCGCGTGCAAGCATGACTTGCGCTTCCGCAGTCGAAAGAAGTTCGGTACATACGGAAAGCAGTTTTGTTCCTTCTTCATATAACGCAACACTTTCACTCAAACCTATAGAATCAGACTCCATTATACCGGCTATTTCGTTAAGTCTGTCAAGAGCGGTTTCAAGCGTCATACTAAACTCCTTTTTCGGTAATTTTTGCGGTGAAATATCCGCCGTTCATACGAACGGTTACATTTTCCCCGACATATACCTGAGAAATATCAGTCTTGCCGTCCACAACAGCGTAACCGCGCAAAAGCACAGCAAACGGAGAAAGAGCATTAAGTCTGTCTGCCGCATTTTTCAATTTTTGCGCAGATGTTTGCAATTTACGCCGTATACTCGATAGTATTGCATTTTCGGTTGAGTGAATTTCCGACTTACACTTTTCAAGGCGTGTGAACATTTCACGCTCAATGACAGTAAAAGTATCAACAGAAGAATACAAAATTGCCTCCGCTTCCGGAATAGCAATTTCAGCGGCGGCAGACGGAGTTGCGGCGCGGACGTCTGCCGCAAAGTCGCAAATAGTAAAGTCTGTTTCGTGTCCGACTGCCGATACCACCGGAATTTTTGAATTAAAAACAGCAATTGCCAAGTTGCGTCCGTTAAATGCGTCAAGCTCTTCTGTGCTTCCGCCGCCGCGCCCAATAATAATCAAATCCGCGTCTGTCATGTTTGCAAGTCCGATTCCGTTTACAAGGCTTTCTTCTGCAAATGCACCCTGAACGAGAGCCGGCACAACAATAATCTTTATTGCGGGAAAACGCCTTAAAGACACATTTATTATATCGCGTACGGCGGCACCGTCCGGACTTGTAATAACGGCAATTGTTTTCGGAAATTTCGGAAGAGGGCGTTTGCGTGAAAATATACCTAAGTTTTCAAGTTCTTGTTTTGTTTTTTCAAAATTTAGCGCGTAAGTACCTTTGCCAACAGGCTCCATTCTTTTAATGTAAAGCTGATAACGCCCTGTTTTTTCATAAACAGAAACAGCTCCGGCGGCAACAACACTGTCACCGTTTTTCGGGCGGAACGTAAGTGTGTCCGCATCGTTGGAGAACATAACCGCAGTAATTTCTGCCGAACTGTCTTTTAGTGTGAAAAACAAATGCCCTGAAGAGTGGTCTTTGAAATTTGAAATTTCGCCGCTTATAAAAATACCTGAAAGTAAAATATCTTCGTCTAATAAATCTTTTATATATCTTGTCAGTAATGATACCGAAACAACGCGCTTCATTATTTTTTATGTCCTTTTCTTCCGATACCGATTATCTCGGAAATTTCACTCAAAACACCGTTAATAAAAGAAGGAGAATTATCCAATGAAAAGACTTTTGCAAGTTCAACAGCCTCATTTACCGAAACACCGACAGGAATATCTTCAATAAAAAGCATTTCAAAAACAGCTACCCGCAAAATCATCAAGTCTACTGATGAAAAACGCTCCAAATCCCAGCCCTCTGCACTTTTTGAAATAAGCGCGTCAATTTCGGAAAGATGTTCATGCGTACCGAAACAAACTTTCTCGACATATTCGAGTTCAGGTGCATCAATGGTTTCGTCGCAGTCGTCAAAGTTTGCAAAGTATGAATTTATTGCGTCTTGCATCGGTTCCGCATTAAAATGTACCGAAAATATAATCTTAAAGGCACGTTCACGGTCTTGCCGGCGGCTCATTCTTTCACCGGTCTGACCTTTTTTTCTTTAACATTTGCAACGCCGGCAACTCTGACATTTACTGCCGCGACATTAAGTCCGGTCATGCTCTCTATTGTAGATTTAACTTTTTGCTGAACTTCTTCCGCAACTTTGTGAATTTTCTGTCCAAACTTTACAAAAATCGTAAGGTCGATATATACATTCCCCGCCTCGGCTGTAATTTTAACACCTTTTGACGCGTTTTTTACACCAAAGGTTTCGGCAATGCTTCCTGTTACGCCCCCTGCCATAAACAAAACTCCGTCACACTCAGTTGCGGCTGCACCTGCTATTGCCGCAACCGCATCTTCTGTTATTTGTGTTGTTCCGCCAAATCCTTCGGGAGTCTGAACATTTAAATCTATCATTTTGTCCTCCTTAATGACTTATATAATTATAGCATCAATAAGATTTTGCATCGAATAAATGCCGTTCTTTTTTTCGTATATAAATGCGACTGCGGCAAGTACGCCTTTTGCAAAAACACTTCTCGTACTTGCGGAATGTTTTATTTCAAGAGTTTCACCGTCCTGTGCAAACAAAACGGTATGGTCGCCGACAATGCTTCCTCCGCGGACAGCATGGATTCCTATTTCATTTTCCGTTCTCGGAGGGCTTTGCGGGTTCCTTCCGTAAACGTAATTATATTTTCCGTCATAATTTATTTCATTTGCAAATAACAATGCTGTGCCGCTCGGTGCATCATGTTTTCCCGAATGATGCTCTTCGATAATTTCAATATCAAAATCCAGTCCGAGTGCGGTAAACGCATTGCGCGTACGCTTTGCAAGATTTACGGCAAGACTGACTGACAAAGACATGTTCGGTGAATGAAAAACAGGAATTGTTTCAGCCGCTTTTTCTATGAGTTTTTCAATGTCAGAGGTAATTCCGGTTGTACAAATAACAACGGGAATATTATTTTCTACCGCATAGTTAAGAACATCAGGTGTCGCACTATGGTGAGAACAGTCCACTAAAACATCTGCGGAAATATCGCACTGTTTCAACGTCTTAAACAACGGAAATCCCGTTGCGGACGAATCGCCGTTAATGTCTGCGCCTGCCGTAATTACTGCCGGACAATCCGGCAGTTCAGTTAGGTCACGGATTGCTTTTCCTAATTTTCCTGCATAGCCGTTTAAAATTATTCTAATCAATACTTTCCTCCCTCTCGTTCTTCTCATCAGCGGGTGTTTCTGCAACAGTTTCATCTGAAGTTATCAAATCGGCAGTACAGAACGGACACTTTATTGCCGCCGCATCAATCTCACTAATACAGAACGGACATTTCTTTTTTTCCGGTTCTGCCGGCGGAGAAGGTTCTGTTTTGCCTTTTTTCTTCTTTTTTTTGAACGGCGCAATCTTACCTGCCGCATCGTTGAGCTTGTTAATTGTTTTTACTAACATAAAAACCGAAAAACCGGTGATAAGAAAATCAATTACATAAGTCGCAAACGCTCCTATTTTTACTTGTGCCGCACCGAGCGAAATCGAAAACTCACTGAGATTAAAACCTGTCCCCGCTCCAACTTCCGAAACAATAAGACCGGTAAAAAAAGAAATAATCGGTGTAATAATATCCCCAACAAGGCTTGACACAATTTTATTGAACGCCGCGCCGATAATCACACCTACAGCCAAATCTATTACGTTGCCGCGGGCAATAAATTTTTTAAATTCCTCAAACACGCAAAAATTTGCCTTTCTTTAAATTCCCCAAGCGTATGTTCCCGTGTGTCACACGGTATAAGAACATTATACAACGTTGTGCCTTATCATGCACTACATTTTTTGAATTTTTCCGGAAAATCCGTGCCTTATATCAACAATAGCTAAATCCAATGTTTCACGTGAAACAAAAAGAGTTAGCTGTGTGTGGAATTGCCATGAGCAAATGTTTCACGTGGAACATTTACTTGCGTGAGAAAAGAACGACTGACGAAAATTGGTCTTTTGTAAGTTCACCCTTTGAACGTGAATCGCTGAAAACCTGTCTGTCGTCATAAAGAAGAAAGTATTGCTCGTCGGAAAGGGAAAATGTAATTGTTTTGTCTGTATCTTCGGCAACCAAAGTTTCGCCGTCGGCATAACTTTCGTTAATCATCTCTCCGTTAATAAACACATCTCCGTTATAAATAGTAACACGCTCACCCGGCAACCCGATAATGCGGCACAATTCTTTACCCGAATTTTCCCAAACTCCGTCCTTTAGAACAACAACCGTGCCGCGTTTTATTCCTGTCATAAGCGCGGAAGTAAAAACAATTTGCCCGTTTTTAAAATTATTGCCCATAGATGTTTTATCTATCCTTAACGGCCAAAAAAGAAAACGTGCCGCCGCGACTATAAAAACAGCGGCAAAAAACGCGTTCCGCCATTCCAAACGCCTTTTTTGCCGTTCTTTTTGGGCATGACGCTCCCGCGCCGACTGCTGCGGTGACCTGTGTGTTCTTGGACGCTGTTTTGTCGGCTGACCTCTCGCGGATTGTCTTGCCTTAGAAGAGCGTGTACTGCCTGTACTTGTTTGCCGCGGACGGCTTACTTGCCTGTTGCCTGTTCCGGCGCGGGCTGTTTGGCTCCCGCGTGTTCCGGAACGATTCGGTCTTGTCGTATACATTATTGTTTCTCCAGTACCGATTGCATTTCACGTCTTAGGTTTTCATAATTGGCATTTTCCATCTCAACTAAAGGAGGACGATAACCGCCTGTTTTAAAGCCCATCATTGCAAGTGCCGCCTTGACCGGAATAGGATTAACTTCCTTAAAGAGGGCGTTTATCAAAGGGATAAGTTTTAACTGAATTTTTGCCGCTTCTTCGATTTTGCCGTCCATGAACAGCGATGTCATTTCATGAATTTCTTTTGGAACAACGTTTGCAACAGTTGAAATAACGCCTTTGCCGCCGAGCGACATTATCGGAAGAATTTCATTATCATTGCCGGAATACATATCAAGTCTGTCGGCGCATAACTGCGCTGTTCTTGATATTTTTTCATAATTTCCGCTTGCCTCTTTAAGCGCAATAATTGTATCGGTTTCCGTACAAAGCGTAAAAATTGTTTCCGGCTCAAGTGCAAGTCCCGTCCTGCCCGGAATATTGTACAAAACTATCGGAATATCTATCGCTTTTGCCATTGCCTTGTAATGTACAACAAGCCCTTTTTGAGTCGTCTTGTTGTAGTACGGTGTAACAAGCACAACAGCGTCCGCACCGGCAGCTTGACTGCGCTTACAAAGCTCAACTCCGTGTGCTGTGTCATTTGAGCCTGCCCCGCCGATAACAGGTACGCGATGATTTGCCCGTACGACTGCTGTCCTTATTACTTCAATTTGTTCATCATCGGAAAGCGTTGATGCCTCACCTGTCGTGCCGCAAATTACAAGGGCATCTGTTCCGTTTTCAATCTGAAAATCAACAAGCCGTTCCAGTTCGCTGTAATTGACGCTTTTGTCATCGTTAAACGGTGTAACTAACGCCGTTGCCGAACCCTTATAAATCATATTTTCTCCCCCTTATGCAAAAGATTAAAAGAAAAAAAGATTAAGACCGTGGGGCGTTGCCCCACCCTCCATTTCTTTCTTCTTAAAGAAGAAAGAAACAAAGAAGATAGCATTTGCAGACAGAAGTCAACAACAAATTTACAGTCACATTCCGTCTGCAAAAAGAAGGGATTCCACAGGGACAATTGTCCCTTTGGTCAGGGGCTTGGGGGCTGAAAGCCCCCAAGGTCTTACAACATTATTTTTGTTCCGTCGGAACGGATAGTTATTGTACCTTGTTCATCTGTCCGCAAAACTTCTATGTTTCTTTGCTGAAGTTTTTGCATCGTTTCCTCATGCGGGTGACCGTATGAGTTATCTTTCCCGCACATAATGACAGCATATTCTGCGCCGACAGCATCAAGATAGTCCGCGCTTGAGGACGTTGAACTTCCGTGGTGTCCTAACTTAATTACGTCAGATGAAACATCAAAGCCCGCGTCAAGAATTTCCTGCTCGGAGAGAGATTCGGCATCACCTTGAAAAAGAAATGACGTGTCGCCGTAAATGAGTTTTATCACAATACTGTAATCATTGAAATCTTTGTAATCAGCCGAATTAGGCGCAATTACAGTTGCGGTAAGATTGCCTTCGTCCACAATGTAGTCGCCTGACTTTGGAACTGTAATTTCAAGGTTTTTTGATTCCGCCGCATCAAGAACATCTTCAAAAGTTTTTGTTGTGTTTGTTGCATCGGGCATAAAAAGCTCGCCTATTTGAAAATTGTCAATAATTTTATCTAATCCGCCGATATGGTCCTCATGAGGATGAGTGCCGACTAAGTAATCAATTTTGTCATAACCTTCGGCTGAAATAAAATCAGAAACAGTTTGCCAATC
>JAISHX010000072.1 GCA_031262335.1 Clostridiales bacterium | reverse complement strand
CAGCAAATGACGGGATTCCAAAGGGATGAAATCCCTTTGGTCAGGGGTTTGGGGGCAGACAGCCCCCAAGGTCTTATCTTTTTTCTTTATATTTAATATTGAGTATAGGCGTGATTTGAGCTGCTGTCAACGTAAAAATGAAAGTTGACCTTCTCGGTAAAACTGTGATAAAATAAAATTAAGGAAAAGTTCAGGAGAAAATAAAATGAAAAATTTAGCTCTGCTTGGTTCCACAGGTTCAATAGGCAAACAAACACTTGAAGTCATACGGGAAACTTCTTGCGCTCGCGTACGCGTCTTAACCGCCGGAAAAAACATAACTCTTTTAGAAAGTCAAATCGAACAATTTTTACCGGATTTTGCTTGTGTTTCATCGGAAAAAGATGCGGCTTTTCTCTCAAAGCGGCTTAGGAAAAAAGGAATACAAACTGAAGTCTTTTTTGGAGATGACGGACTTGTTGCCGCCGCAACGCTTGAATCTTGTGATACAGTCCTTAACGCGCTTGTCGGCGCAGCAGGAATACGTTCAACATATGCGGCGGTCGACGCAAAAAAAACAGTCGCTTTGGCAAATAAAGAATCGCTTGTCGCCGCCGGAGCTGTTATAATTCCGCTTGCGCAGAAAAATGATGTCCGAATTATTCCGGTTGACAGCGAACATTCCGCTATATTTCAATGCTTGTCCGGAAACAATAATTTTGAGAAAATTTACTTAACCGCATCAGGAGGACCTTTTAGAGGCAAAACAAAGCAAGAACTTCAAAACGTTACCGCCGCTGACGCACTTCGTCATCCAAACTGGACAATGGGTGCGAAAATTACAATAGATTCGGCAACCCTGATGAACAAAGGGCTTGAATTTATTGAGGCGGCATGGCTGTTTGATGCCTTGCCCAATCAAATAGAAATTTTAGTGCATCCGCAAAGCATAATACACTCAATGGTTTGTTTTGCTGACGGTGCGGTTATCGCTCAACTCGGCGCACCGGATATGCGCGTTCCTATTCAGTATGCGCTTACTTTCCCTGAAAGGCAATTAAATTCGTTTCCGCGTGCTGATTTCTTTGCAATTAAAAATCTGACGTTTGAAAAACCTGATTACGAAACTTTCCCTTGTTTAAAAATCGCAATAGATGCTTTTAAACAAGGCGGAACTGTTCCGGCAGTCGCAAATGCCGCTAATGAGGTCGCAGTTGCAAAATTTTTGCGTGGAGAAATAAAATTTTATGATATTCCGCAGCTAATAGAAAGTACAATTAACGCATACATTAAAAATAACAAGACAAGATTGGAAATTTTAGACGATGTTTTGACGGCGGATAAGATTGCGCGTCAAATATGTGAAACATTTTATATCGAAAGGTAGCGTGATTTCGTGAATGTAGGTTCGGTAATAGTCGCCGTGCTGATTTTGAGTTTCATAATCGTTGCGCACGAATTTGGACATTATATTGCCGCAAGAAAAAACGGTGTTTTGGTTGAAGAATTTGCTATCGGTATGGGTCCGAAACTGTTCGGCAAAAAAATCGGAGACACTTTATGGGCGGTAAGGCTGTTTCCTATCGGCGGTTTCTGTAAAATGCTCGGCGATGATGAAGAAAATTCAGACCCGCGTGCTTTTAACGCAAAAAAATTATGGCGAAGGCTTATAATAATTTCCGCCGGCGTAATTATGAATGTTGTGCTTGCTCTTGCAATAACGTGTACATCATCACTTGCAAACGGCTTTGCCGTTCCTGTAATAAAAAATATTATTCCGGATTCTCCTGCGGAAAAAGCGGGACTTCGCTCCGGTGACAGAATTACCCGACTTAACGACTCCGGCGTGCATATATATTCCGATGTGTCGTTTTTTATGGCGGAAGCTACAGGCTCACCGATTGATATTACGGTTCTGCGTGACAAACAAAAACTTACATTTCAGCTTACTCCACGGTTCGTTGAATACACGGACGGTTCCCAAGCTTTTCAGATAGGCTTTGAGCGCGACTGGCATACGCCGTTTTTCGGAAAAACTGAAGAGGGCTTACAAAGGGCGGGGTTCTTTGAATCATTGTACAATGGTTTCTTTACTGCGGGTTTTTATGTAAAAAGCACATTTTTGGGCTTTATAAGAATGTTTACCCTACAAATAAAAGCATCCGAACTTGCGGGTCCGATTGGTATAGTTTCTATTATCGGCGAAAATTATACGGAAGCGGCAAAAGCAGGCGTCGGTGCAATGATATGGACAATGCTCAATTTTATGGCATTAATTTCCGCAAACCTTGCAGTTGCTAATATTCTTCCACTGCCGACTCTCGATGGAGGAAGACTCGTGTTCCTTGCAATTGAAGGTATAAGACGCAAACCCGTTGACCCAAACAAAGAAGGAATGGTTCATTTTGCGGGATTCATTCTGCTGATGATTTTTGCCGTGTTTGTCGCGTACAATGACATTATGAGGATGATATAATATATGGGTGAAAAAACAAAAAGACTTAAAATCGGAAATATTGAAATAGGAGGCGGCGCACCTGTTACGATTCAGTCAATGACAAACACCGACACCCGTAACGCCGCCGTTACGGCAGAACAAATAAACACACTTGCAAAAAACGGTTGTGACATTGTTCGTGTTGCCGTACCGGACGAAACTGCCGCAAACGCAATTACGGAAATTAAAAAAATGATAAGTGTACCGCTCGTTGCCGATATTCACTTCGACTGGCGGCTCGCTGTTTTATCGGCAAAGAACGGCTGTGACAAATTAAGAATAAATCCGGGGAACATCGGGAATACAGAACGTGTCAAAAGCGTTGCCGACGCTTGCGGAGAAAGAAAAATTCCGATTCGCATTGGTGTAAATTCAGGCTCTTTGGAAAAAGACATTGAAGAAAAGCTCGGACATTCTCCGGAAGCGTTAGTTGAAAGTGCGTTAAGAAACATCTTGTTGCTTGAAAATCTTGGATTCTATGACATTGTAATTTCAATAAAATCATCAAGTGTAAAAACAACAATCGCGGCATACAGACTTCTTTCAAAGCAGACGGACTATCCGCTCCATATCGGCGTTACCGAGGCAGGCACGCCGTACTCCGGCATTATAAAGTCGGCAATCGGAATAGGCTCTCTTTTAGCGGACGGAATCGGTGACACTTTGCGCGTTTCTCTTACCGGCGACCCTGTAAATGAAGTCAAATGCGCAAAAGAAATATTAAAAGCTTTGGAATTGCGCAAATGCGGAATTGAGTTTATTTCATGCCCGACTTGCGGAAGAACTGAAATAGATTTAGTTTCGATAGCAGAAGAAGTTGAACGCCGTTGCTCCGGAATTAACAAGAATATTAAAGTTGCGGTTATGGGATGTGTTGTAAATGGTCCCGGCGAAGCCAAACACGCAAATATCGGTATTGCCGGCGGCAACAATTCAGGCGTTATTTTCAAAGACGGTGTTGTTATACGCAAAGTTTCCGCCGGACAGCTTGCGGATGAGCTTATGAAAGAGATTGAAAATTATTAAAGCTGGTTCTAAAGTGAGTTTAATTAACTATAAAAGGGATAATGCAAAATGACCGCTAAACCTTTGAGTGAATTATTTGGATATAATGCGCAGGAAGGGACATTCGCCGGAAATTTTAGTCTTAACAGGGCAACGCGAAGTCTTTCTTTTGATGTTGAAACAGATGACTTCAGTACAGA
The DNA here is from genome assembly GCA_031262335.1 of Clostridiales bacterium. Lineage (GTDB taxonomy): Bacteria > Bacillota > Clostridia > Lachnospirales > WRAX01 > JAISHX01. The sequence goes on along the minus strand of JAISHX010000072.1, from coordinate 4,350 downwards.
AGCCGCCGCCGCGTTAAAAGAATTTCTGTTGGAAAAATATCCGTTTTTAAAAGATATTTCAATCAATCGTTTTTTTAAAACACAGGATATTGACGCTCATTGGCAAGCTCTTATTGAGGAGCTTGCCGAACACAGTCTTATGTCGGCTCAAATCATCGGTGAAGGAGAACGGCGTTTTCAGAACGGAACGCTTTTTGTAGCTGTTCCTGTCGGGTTTTTGTTTTTTCTCGAAAGCAAAAAATGCGCTAAAATTCTTGAAAACATAATAGCTACAAGAATGAAAATGAATGTTCATATTGTGTTTGAGGAATCTCCCAACGCAAAATTTTCATCACGCGCATTTTACCGTATTTCGGAGCCTGTTTTACCCGTAAAAGAAGAAGCTGCTCTTATCTCTGTTTTTACGCCGCCGATAAAAAGAGAGCAGCACGAACGCCCGCAAAACACACACAGTTTTAGCGGAAAGCCTCGCAGAAGCCGGAAACTTAAAATCTCACAAATGATAAATGCCGCTGTTACTTCGCTCAATTCACCGCTTGAGCCTGACGACGACATTTGTATTGACGGAAAAATATTCGCACTTGACGAGAGAGAAACCAAAAACGGCAAAATGCTCTACATACTAAGCATAACAGACGGAAAAGGCAGTATCACCGTAAAAATGTTCACTGAAAAAGAAGATATTACGCCGGAACTCAAAAATTTGCTTAAAACCGAAAAAAGCATCAGAATATTCGGCAAAACCCAGTTTGATGAATTTTCAAAAGAAGTCGTTATTATGGCAAATGAAATCTCCGCCGGAGAATATTCAAAACAACCGCGGAATGATAATTATGAAGGTAAAAAACGTGTTGAACTTCATCTTCATACGCGTATGAGCCGAATGGATGCCGTAACAGGCGCCGCAGACTATTTTAAAAGAGCAAAATTATGGGGGCATAATGCCGTTGCGGTTACAGACCACGGAGTTGTTCAGGCTTTTCCGGAAGTTTTCAAGGCGGCGGAAAGTACCGATGTCAAGCCTATTTACGGTATGGAAGCATATATTTTTGACGACATAACAACAATTGTTTCTTTGCCTAAAGAACGCACATTACACGATAATTTTGTTGTTTTTGACGTTGAAACAACCGGCTTGGATTGCTCAAAGGAAAGAATTATCGAAATCGGAGCCGTAAAAATCGAAAGCGGTGAAATTACCGCCACTTTTTCCGAATTTATAAATCCGAATATGATTTTGCCTGCGGAAATTGTGAAGCTTACCGGAATAACCGACAATATGCTTAAAAACGCCCCTCCCGCAAGCGAAGTAATTCCGCGTTTTTTGGAGTTTATCGGCGAATGTGTTGTTGTTGCGCATAACGCACGTTTTGACGTATCGTTTATCTCGGCAGAAGCGCACAGGCTTGGTGTAATGTTCCGAAATTCATCATTTTGTACACTTGCCGCTGCACAGACGCTTTTCAAATCTCTGCCTAATCACAAGCTTGATACGATAACAAAGCACCTTCATATTCACCTTGCAAATCACCACCGCGCAAAAGACGACGCTGCCGCAACGGCAGAAGTATTTCTGAAAATGCGGGATATATTCATTGAAAAAAACATAACTTCGCTCAAAGACGCGAACTTATTCGCGCAAAGAGAAATAAACACGAAAAAACTGAAAAAATATTTTCATGCGGTTATACTCGTTAAAAATGAACAAGGGCTTCGCAATTTATATGAACTTGTTTCGGAATCTCACGTTAATCACTTCTTTAAACGCCCGCGCATACCAAAAACGATGCTTAACAGAATGAGAGAAGGATTGATTGTCGGAACAGCTTGCGAGGCGGGAGAATTTTTCAGAGCAGTATTTGAGCATGCTCCCGAAGAAGTTATAGATGAGCTTGCCGCCTTTTATGACTATTTTGAAATTCAGCCGGTGGCAAATAACATGTTCCTTGTGCGTGAAAACCGCGCCGCAGATGTCAATGAACTTAAAGAACTAAACAAAAAAATCGTTGCTTACGGTGAAAAATATAATAAGCTTGTAGTCGCAACTACAGACTGTCATTTTCTTGACCCTGATGATGAAATTTTCCGGAGAATTGTTCTTTCCGGAGAAGGATTCAAAAATGCCGATTCTCCTACTCCGCTGTTTTTCCGTACAACCGAAGAGATGCTTGAGGAATTTTCTTATTTGGGAAAAGAAAAAGCCTATGAAGTGGTTGTTGAAAACACAAACAAAATTGCCGATATGTGTAACAAAATACGCCCTATACCAAGCGGCACGTTCCCTCCGGAAATACCCGGTGCGGAAAAAGATATTGAAGAAATTACACTGAACAAAGCAAAAAGCTTGTACGGCGAAAATTTCCCCGATGTTGTGCGTGAGAGAATCAACAAAGAACTTGCTTCAATCATTAAAAATGGTTTTTCGGTTATGTACATCGTTGCACAAAAACTTGTACTTAACTCTGTTTCAAACGGGTATCTTGTCGGGTCAAGAGGCTCTGTCGGCTCCAGTCTTGTTGCTACTTTAACAGATATTACAGAAGTCAATCCGCTCCCGCCGCACTATTATTGTCCCAAATGCAAGTATTCCGACTTTGATTCTCCGGAAGTTAAAAAATTTGCCGGAAATTCAGGCTGCGATATGCCGGACAAGCTTTGCCCTGTATGCGGCACGAATCTTAAAAAAGACGGTCACGATATTCAGTTTGAAACGTTCCTTGGCTTTCACGGAGAAAAAGAACCTGACATAGACCTCAATTTCTCCGGTGAATATCAGGCAAAAGCCCATGCTTATACAGAAGAAATGTTCGGTACCGGATATGTTTTTAAAGTCGGTACAGTCGGTGCGCTTGCCAAAAAAACAGCGGAAGGCTATGTCAGAAAATATGCGGAAGAACGCGGACTTGCTTTAAACAATGCTGAAAGAACACGTCTTGCCGCCGGAATAACAGGTGTTAAGAAAACAACGGGGCAGCACCCGGGCGGGTTGCTTGTTGTTCCTAAAAATCACAGCATTTATGAATTTTCTCCGATTCAGTATCCGGCAAATGATGTAAAATCAGGTACGTTAACAACACATTTTGATTACGATTTTATTCACGGCGCATTGCTTAAACTCGATATTCTCGGGCATGATGTGCCGACAATAATACGTATGCTGCAAGACCTTACAGGAATTGACCCGACAACTGTCGATTTAGGTGATAAAGAGGTTATTTCTCTTTTCAGGTCGCCGGAGGCGTTGGGTGTAACAACCGAACAAATAAACTGCCAAACAGGCTCGCTTGGATTACCCGAATTTGGCACTCCGATTGTGCGGCGAATGTTATTGGATACTATGCCGCAAACTTTCTCTGAACTTATTCGTATTTGCGGACTCGCACACGGTACGGATGTTTGGTTTAACAATGCACAAACGCTTGTTAAAAACGGCACGGCGACACTTTCGCAAGTTGCCGCAAGCCGTGACGATATTATGAACTATCTTATAATAATGGGCGTCGATAAGCAGCTTTCATTCAAAATTATGGAAAACGTCCGCAAAGGCAAAGGCATAACACCTGAACAGGAGGAAATTCTTAAAAATTCAAATGTTCCCGATTGGTATATAAATTCTTGTAAAAAAATTCAGTATTTGTTTCCGAAAGCACACGCGACAGCGTATGTAATGATGACATTCAGAATCGGTTGGTTTAAAATTCACTATCCGGAGGCATATTATGCCGCAATATTTTCGGTCAAGTCCGGAGATTTCGATTATGATATAATGTGCAAAGGCACAGATTTAGTAAAAGCTGAACAAGCGCGCATCATCGCCTTGGATAAAGACGCAACACAAAAAGAAAAAGACGTTGTATCTATATTGGAAAACCTTATCGAAATGTATGCTCGCGGTGTGAGTTTTGCGCCAATTGATATTTATGAATCCGACGCTGTTAAGTTTAAACTTACGAAAGATAAAAAACTGTTGCCTCCTTTGTGTGTGATTTCCGGTCTTGGTGAGTCTGCCGCAAAAACGCTTGCCGCAGAACGCCAAAAAGGTGAATTTTTCAGTGTTGAAGATTTAAAATCCCGTGCGAAACTTACAAAAGCGGTAGTCGGGCTTTTGCAGGAAAACGGCATAATAAAAGGGCTTTCGGAAACAAACCAGATTTCTATTTTCAACTTGTGAGGAACATAATAAAAGTCTAAAAAAATATTTGTTTGTCGGGGCATAACTTACGACATTTTTTCAAGCTAAACTTTCCCCTGTTTTTAAACCTGTATGTTAGCTGTACAAAGCCTTAGAGCCATTTGCGGACGTGTGGGATTGGTTTTTAGGAGAGAATTTAAGCCAGTACAGCTAAACAT
>JAISHX010000189.1 GCA_031262335.1 Clostridiales bacterium | reverse complement strand
AGCATATTTAAAAAACCGTAAACGGCGTTTGTCGGCTCCCCGCTTGGAGCGTTTAGCGTTGGCATAGCATAAAAAGCACGGTTAATTAGGTTATTTCCGTCAATAATCATGAATTTTTTCATTATAACCTCTTTGATTTCTTATGAACAAGTCCTATAGTTAGCTTGAAGAGCTAACCGATTTAATCATCATATCAAACGGTGCAACAGGACAACAAACATTGATTTTTACTTTTTGCAAAGGGTGCGGCGCACTTTGTACAGAAACATCATTGGCGGTTATATTTTGTATCTTTTGAACAAAGCTTCTGCCGTCGGTACAAAGAAACTCAACTTCATCTCCGACGGAAAATTTGTTTCTCTGTTCGATTTCGGCGGTTTTTGTTGCGTTATCATAGTCCAAAACAATTCCCGCAAAATCATATGAACGAACATAACTTTTCCCTGAATAAATATGTGCGGATTCGTCAGGAGGTGCAAAATAAAATCCTGTACAAAAGTCGCGGCTGCTTGCTTTTGATAACTTGTCTATATATTGCGGAATATTTTCCTTGTATTTTTGCTCGTTTTCAAAATAATCGTCTATTGCTTGTCTGTATGCTGATGTTGCCGCGCCGACATACAGCGGTGTTTTCATTCTTCCTTCTATTTTAAAGCTGGAAATTCCGGCATTAATAAGCTCCGGAATATATTCAATCATACGCAAATCTTTGCTGTTGAGGACATAACTTCCTCGTGAATCTTCCTCTATAGGAAAATATTCATTCGGACGCGTTGATTCGGCAATTGCATATTCATAACGGCACGGTTGAGAACATTCTCCTCTGTTACCGCTGCGTGCCGTAAGTGCATTGCTTAAAATACACCTGCCGGAATAGGAAACACACATTGCACCATGAACAAAACACTCTAATTCAATACTCGAAACTTTTTTAGAAATTTCTGTAATTTCTTCAAAATTTAATTCGCGAGCAAGTACAATTCGGCTTGCACCAATATTTTTCCAAAATTCGACTGTCTTAAAACTTGTAACATTAGCCTGTGTGGAAATATGAATATCAACTTTAGGCGCGACTTCTTTTGCAACAGCAAAAACTCCCGGGTCGGAAATTATAAACGCATCTGCTCCTGCTTTTGCCGCTGTATCAATATATTCAGGCAATGTATCAAAATCAGAGTTTCGAGCAAAAACATTTACGGCAACGTAAACTTTCTTTTGACGAGAATGGGCAAAGTCAAACCCCTCTTTCATTTGTTCGTTACTGAAATTTTTTGAACGCGAACGAAGACTAAAATTCCGTCCGCCTATATATACGGCATCCGCACCGTATAAAACTGCTGTTTTAAGTTTTTCTAAATCTCCTGCCGGAGAAAGAATTTCCGGTTTTTTCACTATCTCACCATTTCCATCTTAATTATGTACTTCTGCGGAATTGCTATATAAAGCCTGCCGCGCCGTGCGGCAGGCTTTTGGTTGCAAAACATCAGAACTTTTGATTATATTCCTCTTTTGCATTTAAAAAGGCGTTATAATCGTTTGTAAAAACATGTTCACCTGTTTCTTCATCTTTAACAACAAAGTACAGATAATCTACTTCAGCCGGAGCAAGCGCAGCCTCAATCGAGTCAAGACCCGGACTGCAAATCGGACCAACAGGAAGTCCTGCATTGAGATAAGTGTTGTACGGTGACTGGACTTGCAAATCCGCGTCGAGAAGTCTGTCTTTTCGCTTGTCAAGAATATAAAGAATACTCGAACACATTTGCAACGGCATACCTGTATTAAGCCGATTGTATATTACACTTGAGGCAAGTTCACGCTCCTCAGGACGTTTTATTTCTTTTTCTATTATGGACGCTATTGTTATTATATTGTCAAGCGTCAAACCGTTTTGTTCCGCACGATAAGATACTGTCGCTGTTACTTCCGCAAAGCGGTCAAGCATACGCACAATTAAATCTTCAGGCATTGCGCCTTCAGGCAAAAAGTACGTATCAGGGAACAAATATCCTTCAAGCTTATTAGGACGCGATTCAGGTATATTTAACCCATACGGCGAATAGTCAAACGAGTTGCAAGCATCAATAAAATCCTGCTGTGAAAAAAACTCCTTACTTTCGGCAAGTGCGCCGATTTGCGATATGTTAAGACCTTCTGCAATTGTTATAGTAAGATGCGCAAGCTCGTCATACTGTTCTTGCTGAAGAATCTCCATAATGTCGTTTGAAGTCATTGACATATCAAGCTTAAATTCACCGGATTTAAAAAGCTTATACGTTCCGTTGAGGCGCGATTGAAGCCAAAAGACATATTGATTATTAACTAATCCTGCTTTTTGCAAAATCCCGCCAATTTCACGGCTGTCTGAGCCTTCAGGAATTGTCACAACGACCTCTTGCGGAGGACGGTTGCGCGTTTCCTCATAAATAAGGTTTTTGCCGTACTCATATCCCTTTTGTGCGCCTTCGACAACGATAATAATAAAAACCGCGGCAATCAGGACATTGACGAACAATCCCATAATATAATAAAGCACATCCATAAATTGTTTCATACCAAAAAGTCCACCGAAAGTTCTGTTTTTTCGCGCACTTCGCAAAACAACCCGTGCAGAAACAGAGCAAGTTCTTTTTCTGCTTTAAAATACTGATTCAGAGTTTCATTAAGAGTTATTTGCCGATATATGCTCGATATATGCCGTTCATCACTGAAGGCAATCGGCTTTCCGTTAATTTTGTCCATTTGATAGCGTTTATTGAGTTCTTTAAACTGTTTTGTCAGTTGAAGTAACTCGTCATTTTCTTTTATCTCATCGTTAAGACGGACGTAGGTTTCATAAAAATCAGTTTTTTTAAGCATATTCATAACGATGTCTACTGCGTCGTCAAGCTGAATACCATCATAATTTTTCATATTATCACACTTCCATAATGATTGGTAAAATCATTGGACTTCTTTTTGTTTTTTGCCAGACAAATTCCTTTAAGGTATCTTTTATACTGTTTTTAATATATGAATATTCAAACATTTTCTTGCGTTCACATTTTAAAAGAGAAGTACGAACGATATTTTTTGCCTCTTCCATCAGGTTTTCGGATTCTTTAACATATACAAAACCACGGGAAATTATATCAGGACCGGACATAACTTGACATGTTTCACGATCCATAGTAATTACAACAATAATAAGACCGTCTTCGGAGAGGTGTTTTCTGTCGCGGAGAACAATATTACCAACATCTCCAACACCCAAGCCGTCAACAAGCAGTTGCCCGGACGGTACGGTTCCGTTTATTTTTGCTGTTGAATGGGTCAGTTCCAGTACATCGCCTATATTCATTATAAAAATATTCTTCTTATCCATGCCCAGTTCAACCGCAACTTCCTGATGTTTTTTCAGATGCCGGTATTCTCCGTGAACCGGCATAAAGAATTTGGGTTTTATCAACGCGTGCATAAGTTTAATCTCTTCCTGTCTTGCATGACCTGACGCGTGCGTGTCCATGATGCCTTCATAAATCACATCGGCACCTTTGCGGAAGAGGTCGTTTATTACTTTTGAAATCGGTTTTTCGTTCCCGGGTATACTTG
>JAISHX010000173.1 GCA_031262335.1 Clostridiales bacterium | reverse complement strand
CAGGGGGAAGTATCGTGAAATTATTTAAAAATCTAAAAAATGAAGAAAGCAGTTTAAGCAATAACCATAAAAAGGGGCTAAAAAGAAAGTATATTCCAAATATTCTCGGCAGATGGATGCTTGCTCTTTCATTGATAAGCATGTCGATAGTAACCGGAGTTGTATATTTTAACTCCCGCAGTATTATATATGATAAAACCTTAAATGGAGTTACTGAGATAGCTGAAGCGAGTGCAAATGAACTTAATGGTTTTATTGAAACCCAAATGGGTATTGCAAAAACAACAGGAACTTCGGCAATGCAAATGCCTGTTCGTGACAGACAAGAGCTTAGATCACTGTTTATTGCAATTTTGGAAACACAGCCGCAACTTGATGAGATTGGCATAGGTTTTTCGGACGACCTTGGGATTTTTGCCGCAAGTTCACTTGGTGCTGAGTGGAAAGCTACGCAACGTTCTTGGTATCAGGAGGCAATGCTTGCGAATAAAAATGTGATTGTAACGGAGCCGTATAAGGATTTTGACGCGGATGACGGCATGATGACGACTGTTACTTACAACATCGGAGAAGTTGCCGGATTTGACAGTTCTATATGTATTGACTTGACAATTACATCAATGACAGAAAAACTTAATTCATTAACAATAGGTAAAAACGGATACGCTTTCCTTGTAACAAAAATTGGTTCAGTTGTTACTCACGAAAATGAGGATTTTTTGCCAAAAGAAGAAGGACTTGTCAATATTTCAGATGTTCAGGCTTACGAAAATCTGCAAAGCTTGACGGCAGCAGGCAAACCTGTTGAGATTAAAGACTATGACGGAATAAATAAATATTTTGTGGCTATTCCCATAAAATCGGCAGGTTGGACTTTGTATGCTGCTATTCCGTCGTCAGAGGTAATGGAACAACTTAACCGCACACTTATCATTGCAGTAGGTGCAATGATTGTAATGGCGGTTGCAATGTGTTTTATTGCCGTTGTCATTGTTCGTCAAAAAATCGGAGTTTCTCTTTCAAGATTATTGAGTGGGTTTAACGGATTATCTTCAGGTGATTTGTCATTCAAGGCAAGACACGACGAACGTAATGACGAAATAAGCAGGCTCTATGACGGTTTCGGGAAAATCTCTGCTGTTGTAAAAGACCTGATAGAAGATATTAGCGTAATGGGCAAAGAACATGCCGCCGGAAACTACAAGTATAAAATCGACGAAACAAAGTATACAGGAGCATATGCGGAGATAATTTCAGGTGTAAATGATATGACATTCACCTACGCGGATGACTTTATTGCTGTTCTGAACATGCTTGAAAAATTTGCCGACGGAGATTTTACGGCAAATGTTCGTCAATACCCCGGCGAATTAAGCCAAGGCAATGTTATAATAAATAAAGTGCGTTCTAATCTTGCGTCAATAAGCGGTGAAATTGCAAAGCTTGCAGACCGTGCTGCCGGAGGCGACCTTACGGTTAGAGCTGATGCGGATAATGCACAGGGCGAATGGCTGAAAATTCTTGTCGGACTTAACAAACTCGTTGATGAAGTCGCAAAACCGATTAACGAAACGGGACTTGCTCTTAAAAAAGTTGCCGAAGGCGATTTATCCGCAAAAGTTACCGGCGATTACAGCGGAGCATTTGATTTCATGAAAACATCTTTGAATGATACCGTTGAGGAACTTTCATATATTATTATTACAATAGCTGAAACTCTTAAATCTCTTGAGAATAAAGACATGACAGTTCGCATAGATAAAGTATTCAAAGGGGATTTCAATCAGATAAAACACTCTGTAAATAATATTATCGAAAACCAAAGCGGACTTATTCGCCATATTGCCGAATCCAGCGCACAAGTTTCCGCCGGTGCAAAAGAAATTGAGGCGGCGAGTGTGGCTCTTGCAAACGGAGTTACAGTTCAGGCACAAAGAGTAGAAAATATTACGGAAGCATTTGAAAAAGTAAGCAAACAAACTTTTGAAACTTCCGAAAATGCCGCAAAAGCTGACAAGATTTCTAAAGCGTCAATCAGTAACGCAAATGACGGCAATGAAAAAATGCAAAGCATGTTGGCGGCAATGCACGAAATTATGGTTTCGTCCGATAATATTGCAACTATAATAAAAACAATTCGTGACATTGCTTTTCAAACAAATATGCTGGCGTTAAATGCGTCTGTTGAGGCAGCAAGAGCCGGTGCACAAGGCAAAGGATTCAATGTCGTTGCCGATGAAGTTCGCAACCTTGCGATGAGGAGTTCAAAAGCTTCAAAAGAAACGCAAGAGCTTATTCATGATATAGTTACAAAAATTAAAGAAGGTACAGGACTTGCAACTGCTGCTTCCGATGCTCTTGTTACAATTGTAAATGACGTAAATTCTGCTTCCAGAATGGTTTCTAAAATTTCAAAATCATCTGTAGAGCAAAAAGAAATAGTGGATGCTGCTTCAAATGATATGGAACAGATTTCACACGTTGTTCATTCAAATTCCGCAACAAGTGAGCAAACTGCCGCCGCCGCGACTGAACTTTCACAGCAGGCGTGGGATTTGTCCGATGTACTTCGCGGATTTAAGGTGTAAAATTATAAAAAGACCTTGGGGCGATAATAAACCGCCCTAAGGTCTTATCTTTTTTAAGAAATTTACATCAAATTTGTTTCAAAGCTGGAACAAAGAGTGTCTGTTTTACGCTTTGCTTCATTTGACGGCGGCTCATGTCCGACGTTTATATCCGAAAGAGAACATGCGTGCGAATTATCATTGTATTTGCACGATGCAACATTACATTTTATAGTTTGTGACCCCATAATAAACCTCCTGAGAAATTTTAATTTTTAAGACAATATTAGTTTGCACTTAAAAAGTTTATTTATGTATAGAAAAGGAGGAAAATATGAATTTTTTGGATTTGCATTGTGATACGGCATCAAAGGCTTTCAACGAGGGCAAAAGTTTAATGTCAAATGACTTGGCGGTTGATATTACGCGTGCGGAAAATGTTGGCGCTGACTGCTTTTTTGCTGTATGGAGTGTATATGAGGAACACGAATCACCTTTTGAATATGCCGTTAAAGTTATAAAATTTATAAAATCGTGCCGACCAAATTCATTAATATCAATAGAAGGAGGCGATGTTCTTGAAGGACGCATTGAAAATGTCAAAAAATTAAAGGCAATGGGAGTAAAAATACTGACTGTTGCGTGGAATGGTGTTAATCAAGTTTGTTCCGGAGCAATAAGCGGCACAGGCGAGGGACTTACTTCTTTTGGATTCAGTGCTGTTCGTGAGCTTGAGAATAATGAAATAGTCGTAGATTGCTCGCATTTGAATGAAAGGGGTTTTTATGACCTGCTTAAAACTGCAAGAAAACCTTTTTGCGCAACTCATTCCAATGCTTTTGCTGTTACGCCGCATCCGCGCAATCTCACGGACGCACAAATCCGTGAGATTGCAAAAATAGGCGGAATAATCGGACTTTGCCCTTATTCGCTTTTTGTCGGCGGAAATAGTATCGAAAACTTTCTTGCTCATGCGGAACATGTTCTCAAAGTTTCAAAGACAGATAAAATTTTGGCAATAGG
>JAISHX010000186.1 GCA_031262335.1 Clostridiales bacterium | reverse complement strand
GAGTGATATTCTTCCGGGAGCTTACCGACGTTGGTATTATTCTCCTCTGGTTGATAACTCCGTTATGTCGCCGGCTCTTTTATTTGAACATTTGGGTCAGGCATGCGGCAAAAAAACTTGCAATGTTCCCCATGTACGCATATCCGAATCGGCAAACAAAACAGGATTTTATTACGATAGTGTTTCGTATTCGCTTGCCGGTCATCCGTTGATTGCGGATGCCAGAAAAGTCCTGCTTGAATGTTTTCCTTTTGTGCGTTTTAAAAATGAAGGCGAGAGGTTTGAAAGTAAAGAGCTTTTGAAAACGTTGAGTATACACGATGCCGATTATGCCGAATTTTTATTTACTCTTTTGAGGGAAACAGGACTTATTAAAAAGCAACTTTCAATAAAATCAATATTATATGAGCCTGTTCCCGATTTCGAGGATTTTTTTAAAAAATTGCCCGAAGAAATACTGAAAATTTTTACCGACGCAACAATACGAAACCTTGTTACGCATTTGCATATGTTTCTGCCTGTCAATTCGGAACTTGAAAGTGAAATTTATGACACGCTTTTGCGACGCAATGAATTTGAGCGGCTTTTTATGGATTTTTATGAACTTGTCGGAATTGAGGAAAATGATTTATTTGCGCTTGACTTTGATAAAATAAATCACATCAATGAAAACGAAGAAGATTTAAATTCCCTTCAAATGCTTTTTACAGGGACTTTTTATGTAGGTGCAACACTTGAAAAGTATTTTACAGCTCCGTTTGCGCATTATTTTCAGTTTTTAAGACCTTCCTACGCCGCTTTGCCTGATATGATGGAAGAAATTATACGAATAAATGCACAGTTTGAAGTTGAGGAATCAGAAATGGTTATAGCTATTCCTTGCTCCTCATTTGTTCGCACAAAATTAGGCGAGGATTTTCTGAGAAAAAGTTATCCGTCCGAAGAAAGTATAGAGGAATCAAACGCTCCGGAAAAAACGGATGCGTCAAATGTATTTAAAGCAATAGACATTACGTTACGGGTGCTTGCGGGAGAAAATGTTCCTCTGAAAAAACAAGGACTTGAACAATACGGAGATGCGTTCGCGCCTGAAAAAGAAATTCCACTATACCGTATGCAAATATTTGTTGAATCGAATGAAAAGTTTTGGCAAACAATCGAAATTACGAATGATATTTCGATTGAAGGTATTCATAGAATAATATGCCATATTTTTGGTATTGACGATATTTGCGAGTACAATTTTTATCCTTCGGCAAAAGAAACTCCGTTCAATGAATATGGCGCGGCTGTAAACCAAAATCCGGTTGACAATGTCAAAAAACGGCGTGACAATATTCGGAAAACCCGCACTTTCGGCATGAACAGATTTGTTGAAAGAGCGGGACAAGTTTTTATTTATATTGCAAGAAATACAATGTTGCCTTGCCTGCGTGAAAAAGAAATAAGTGATATAAAATTTATTATTGTTGTCACCGACATAGAAACGACAACTAAACCGGCTGAATTTCCAAAAAGAATTAAGGCAAGTAAAGCATTCAGTCAGTGGGAAAATGACCGAGATTTTTAAACTCCGAAAGGCGGATGAAATGAAAATTCGCTTTTCGGACTGCCTGAAACAACGTAATATAATTCCGATGCAAAAACTCCGAATTTAAACAATTCGTATTGAGGAGAATTTTCGGCAAATGAATGACGCGCCCCGGTAATAACAGGTACAGGGGCGTTATTTATTATTTGTTTTAGAACAGATTGCCTATTTTTACGGAAACCAATTATTCTGATATAATTCGGGTACGGGTATTTTGCAACAAATTCTTTTGTTATACCAAGAACCGTATTCATTGCGGCACGGCGTATTCTTCCTTCAGAGTAATACTTTGTTTTTGCCGTGCGTAAAATTTCAGAAAAAGAACAATAAGTTTTATCCGCTTTTATAAACCGATATTCTAAACCGCCGCTTATGCCGGATATGCCGCTCAGGTAAGTTTCTCCTCGCAAAAGTTCGCGGGAGAGCAACAGACTGAAATCATTCAGCGTGATAAGCCGTGTTTGTTTAAGCGCAATAACCGTACTGAGTGGTGCGAAGCTTTGCACAAAATCCCAGTCGCCGCGCAACGCCGCCCGACGTATTTCCGATGCGGAAGCAAATTCACCGTAATGACAAGTTGAGTCGTGGGCGGCTCCGATACGCGGTATAAGAAGCGGTTTCATGTTTGAATTTATTTTCCGTAATGCTTTCAGGTATTCAACACCAAGAACAGCGTTCGGCGATTTAGGCAAACAAACCCCTGTTGCGGCAAAAAAAGCATTTGAACGCGATTCGGCAAAAGAAAGTCCCTGTTTTATGTTTTTTATCAATTCACGTTTAAAAGCAGGAGGCTCATCTGCAACGGATTGTGCCGCCGAAAAAACAACCTCTTTCGGCTCGTCTGTTCCGAAAGAAATAAACTCGCAACCGGCAAAATCTAAAAGAGTGACTGCGGCACGGGCAAAATTTTCCGCACTCGCACACGAGAATATAACAGGCAGTTCTATAATTATATCCGCACCGTTCTCCAATGCTGTACGCGCCCTGACATACTTATCTGTTACCGCACAT
>JAISHX010000095.1 GCA_031262335.1 Clostridiales bacterium | reverse complement strand
CATTGGAGCAAGACTGTGGGGTGTTGCCCCACATGCGGACGGAATGTGCCTGCACATTTGTATTCACATTCTGTCTGCAAAAAGAAGGGATTCCAAAGGGGCGAAGTGTGCCAGACGGCACACGTTTTGAGCTAGGAGTTTGAACGCCCTCCAAGGTCTTATCTTTAAATCTTTTGTGAAGTTTCGCAGAATGTAGAGGGGAGTATTTTTTGATGGGAGAGGTAATCGTAATCACATCCGGCAAGGGCGGCGTAGGCAAAACAACTTCATCAGCTAACATCGGTACAGGCATAGCTCTTGCAGGGAAACGTACCGCACTTGTTGACGCAGACATCGGACTTAGAAATCTTGACGTTGTTATGGGACTTGAAAACAGAATAGTCTATGACATTGTTGATGTAATAAGCGGCAATTGCCGTCTTAAACAAGCACTAATCAAAGATAAGCGTTATAACAATCTGTTTTTACTTCCTGCGGCGCAAACAAAAGATAAAACATCCGTCCAACCGGAGCAGATGGAAAAATTGTGCGAAGAACTGAAAGAAGAATTTGATTATGTAATAATCGACTGTCCCGCCGGAATTGAACAAGGTTTTAAAAACGCAATTGCCGGAGCAGACAGAGCTATTGTAGTAACTACTCCGGAAGTTTCCGCCGTACGCGATGCGGACAGAATCATAGGCTTGCTTGAGGCAGCCGAAATAAAAAACATAAGGCTTGTGCTTAACCGATTCCGTGCAGAGATGGTTCGGCGCGGAGATATGCTCTCGTTGGACGATGTTCTTGATATTCTGGCAATAAACGTACTCGGCGTTGTGCCTGATGATGAGTTTATCGTTGTTTCAACAAACAATGGTGAGCCTGCTGTTACAAGCAAAACATCAAAAGCGGGAATCGCATATTCAAATATAACTCGTCGTATATTGGGGGAAGAAATTCCAATTCCTGATTTTACCGCCGATTCGCGTTTCATTACTGCATTAAAACATTTGTTTAAACGCTGAACGGAGGGGTTAAAATGGGAATATTAGAGATTTTTACAAAGAAACCTCTGTCTAAGGATAATGCGAAAGCGAGGTTAAAGGTAGTGATTGAGCAGGATAGACTGCGGATAAGCAATGATGTGCTTGAACGTCTGAAAAATGATATTTTACGCGTAATTTCAAATTATGTTGAAATCGATACGGACGACTTGGACGTTAGAATTTCCCAGTCAGGTGATGATTCGCCTATTATAAAAGCAAATATCCCTGTAAAAGAATTTCACAGGAACAGGTAAAAATGACAACAAAAAGAGATTTAAGTGCATTTGACATTCCTCTTGTAGCTTTTGTAATTGCCTTATCGGTTATTGGTGTCGTCGTGTTAAAAAGTTCCGGCGACACAGTAAACATGCAAATTGTTTGGATAATAACAGGATTAGGGGTGCTTTGCGCTGCAGCTTTTATAGATTATGACTTTATTTGCAGTTTTTATATTCCGTTTTATATTGTTAATTTGGGGTTGCTTGGTGCTACTCTTATTATTAAACAAGTAACAGGTGAAACGCTTTTGCGTGAAATAAGCTTTGGACCTGTCAGTATTATGCCTTCTGAATTTTCAAAAATTTTTATGATTATTTTTATTTCAAAGTATATAGATAATTTGAAGGAAAAAATAAACAAATTTTATTTGGCGGCTCTGTTAGTTTTACTTGTCATTGTGCCTTTTGTTTTAACAGTGTTGCAACCGTCGCTTTCGGCAAGTTTTGCTTTGCTTTTTATTTCTGTTATACTGCTTTTTGCAGGAAAACTTCATTTGCGGTACTTTATTATTGCGGCTGTTATTATTATTCCGGCATTGATATTTTTGTACTACGACATAAACCGTGAAAGCCCGCTTTTTATTAAGGAAATTCTGGAAGATTATCAAATTGACCGCCTTATGCCGTTGTTGAACCCGTCAAAGGCGACGGAAGAAGATACTTACCAGCTTTCACGGTCTGTAACAGCAATATCTTCGGGGCAACTTACAGGTGTCGGCTACGGAAATAACAAAGTTGCTGTTCCTTTTGCAAACAATGATTTTATTTTTTCAACAATCGGAGCAGAATTTGGTTTTATCGGTTCTGTTGCAACTATCCTGATTGGCTTTGGAATTGTTTTTCGCTGTCTTATCATTGCATGGCGGAGTGAATTTTTCGTTGGTCGGCTTCTTTGCACAGGTGTAGCCGCAATGTTTGCCGTGCATATATTTATCAATGTCGGCGTTGCAACATGGATATTGCCGAATACAGGTATTACTTTTCCGTTTATAAGTTCCGGCGGCAGTTCCGTATGGAGTTCAATGGCATGCGTCGGACTTGTTATCAATGTCGGAATGAAAAAAACAAAGTCGCTGTTTGAGGATTAACAAGGGGGGACATTTGATGAATATAGGGCTTGTGGCGCATGACAATAAAAAAACTTTAATGGAAGATTTGTGCATAGCTTACCGTAATATTTTGTTAAAGCATACCCTTTTTGCTACAGGAACAACGGGAAGTCTTATTGAAAAAGCAACGGGACTTTATGTAAACAAATACCTTGCGGGTCATCTTGGCGGAGAACAACAGCTTGGCGCACAGATTGCCCAAAACGACATTGACTTGGTTATTTTTCTTCATGACCCGACAAAAATGAAATCGTATGAACCGAAATTGGACAGCACACTCCGCCTTTGTGATGTGTATAATATTCCGTTTGCGACAAATATAGCAACGGCTGAGGCGTTGCTGTTGGCTTTGGATAAAGGCGATTTAGACTGGCGTACACTTGTTGAACACAACTAAAAACGGGTAAATGGATACCCGTTTTTAGTTGCAGTAGTTTAACTACTTATATTTCAATTCTTTAAGATATTTGATTACACCGCCGGCGGATTTTTCCCCTTCAAAATCAATAAAAAGATTTTTTTCAAAAATATCTTCAAGTCTGTGTGCGTCAGACGACTGTACAGAGCAGAACTTCCTTCCGACAATTTTTTTATTATCGAACAAAAACTTTACAGGGTCTTGATAGCGTGAAACCTCGACAATGTTTATATCTAAATCAGGCGGAATAAATCCTAAATTTGCGAGTACGCTTGACGAATTACGGTCTATATGAGCGGGATAAATAACGCCGTCTCTTGACTTTACCTCGGTAATCATTTGGTATATGTCAATTTCCGTTGCGACAATCAGAAGATTTTCTTCTTCACCGATAATTTCATCGGATTCATTCATAAAAAACTGTTTGCCGAAAATATCGGGCTTATTTTTTATTTTCCGAATTTTTTGATTAAGAAAACACGAAAAATCTTCAGCGGCGGCGACTTCCGGAAACAAGCAAACCATATGAATCTCCTCACTTGTTTCCGCCTCAACGCCCGGAATAACAATCAGGTCAAGTTCGTTTACGCGTGCCGCTTCAACCGCTGCACGCACGTTACCTGCTGTGTTATGGTCTGTCAAGGCAATACAATCCAATTCATTCAACGCCGCCATGTTCACAATATTATTCGGCGTCATTTCATTGTTGCCGCACGGAGAGAGTGCGGAGTGCATGTGCATATCGTAATACAGTTTCATAAATTACAAAGTTTACCCGCCAGCTCATACGCTGACTTATCGCTTTTAAGAATAACTATGTCCTGTTCGTTTGCCTTTGCGATTGTTTCGGGGGCAATTTCGGCACCTTCCGCAACAACAATACAATAAATTTCCGCAAGAGCGGCAACAGCAATAATATTAACATGACCCTGAATTGTAATCCATATACTTTCTGCGGGAGCGCGTCCCATAACCCAGCTTAAAAGGTCACAAATGTAAACATCTGTTACAACTCCGGAAAGTCCGCCCGCGCCTGCAACAACTTCTGCCTCTAAAATTTCGGATAATTCTTTTACAGTCTTATTCATTTTTGGCAACTATCCTTTCGCTTTTTGATGTTTGCGGCAGTTTTGACGATAAATCAACCATAACACCTGCAAGTTCGCGTACTTTTTGCCTAAGCATAAATATACAGTCCTCTTTGTTTGCCTCTTGAAGAACAACGTCCTGAGCAAGTGCAAGACAAGTCGGCGCACCGCATGAGCCGCAGTCGATTAGCGGTAATTCTCCGTAAATTTTATTGATTTTTTCATATTTTTTCAGAGCAGA
>JAISHX010000075.1 GCA_031262335.1 Clostridiales bacterium | reverse complement strand
AGTATCAGCATTGTAATATCGTCGGCTTGTTCTGCTCCTTCAGCAAAAGTATCAATTTTCTTCTTCATTGATACGACAAATTCTTTCAGAGTTTTACCCTTTAAGCTGTTTACGGAATTAAGTAGCCGTGATTCACCGTATAACTCTAATTTCGGGTTGACTGCCTCTGTAACGCCGTCTGTATACATATACAGTTCATCGCCTTGGTTAAGCGTCATACTTGATTGCTTGTACACCATACCTTCCATACCGGCAAGAACAAACCCGGGCTTGCTCTGCATATATTTCCATTCTGTGCCGGCGCGTCTAAGCAGCGGTTGGTTATGACCGGCGTTAGCATAGACAAATTCACCTGTAATGACATCAAGTCTGCCCAAGAAACAAGTAACAAACATATCAGCGTCATTGCTTTCACAAAGAATGTCATTTGACGCTTCAAGAACATCTTTAGGCTCAAGTCCTGCCTGTGCGTTATTCTTTATCAGTGTTTTTGCAATTACCATAAATAAAGCAGCAGGCACACCTTTGCCTGAAACGTCAGCCATAACAACAAATAGGTACCTGTCGTCAACTATAAAGAAGTCATAGAAATCACCGCCGACTTCTTTTGCCGGTAACATTGTTGCAAAAATATCAAGGTCTGTTCTTGTAGGCCATGGCGGGAATATGCGCGGCAACATAGAGTTTTGAATTTGAGTTGCGACGTTTAATTCGGTTGCTATTCTTTCTTTATCAGCTGTAACTTTCGTCAAATTCGTCATGTAGTCTTTTAATGAGCGGCTCATAATATTCACGCTGTTTCCGAGAATTTCTAATTCGTCACCTGTTCGTATACTCATTTCGTAGTCAAGGTTTCCGGCGGCAATAATGCCGACGCCTTTTGTAAGAGTAAGGATAGGCTTAACTATTCCTCCTGAGAATGAGAATGAAAGTATTGCCGCAATAAGCACACAAATCGGGATAATCAGTGTAAGTACAAGAACAGCTTTTCCTATACTTTCCCCCATTTCCGCAACAGTGACATCGCTTAATTCAATTATGCTGGATTCCATTGAAACGGCGGGAGCAATAGCTTCGTCATACGGCATAACAAGACCTATGCTCCAGTCAGTTACCTCAAGAGGGCAAAATGCCAAAAAAACAGCTTGTCCGTCCAGTTCGAGTTCCTGAACGCCATGTTCTTTTGCAACCATTTGGCGAGCAATACTGCTAAGCGCCGCATTGCTGTTATTGATGTAATCTTCGCCTATTATATTTCCTTTGTCGTCTGTAACGAATTCATCTGTTTTTGGTGTTATTACTACATGTCCTTTATCGTTAAGCAAAAACGCGTATCCTGTTTCCCCGATTTTTGTAAATTTAACAATTTCGCTTATTGTGCTGAGTTCAGCACCTGTTCCGGCAACCGCTTTAAGCGTGCCGTCGCTTGCATAAACAGGAACCGCGCATGACACAGATGCTCCGCGTCCGGAAGAATCGGTAAAAATATCTGTCCAAAACAATCCTTTTGCGGCTTTTGCGCCTGCATACCAACTTCGGGTACGAGCATCGTAGTCTTTTCTGTTGGGACCGGAAGCTCCTTTATCAACTGTAATAAAAAATCCGCTTTCCGTTCCTATATAACTTGCGGTTACACTTACACCGGTTACAAGATACTCACGCAACGCGTCGGAAACGTTTCCTAATAATGATAGTTCGTTATATATACTTTCATATGAAATACCGCTTGCAGTTCTTATATGAGGTACTGTCATCCCTTCCTGACCCGGTTGTAAATAATTTAGAGGACGAGATTTATAATTTTCCGGATTATTATAAAGATTTTCGGCATAATCCGCGACTATCAAAGTATGAAACTGAATCTCTTTAAGTTTTTCATCGGCTAACGCCGCACGGTTCGTGACAAGCGTAAGCATTTCACCTTTTATCTGGTCTACCAAGGCAGTTTTAATTTGACTTGCCGAAGTATCACCCATTTCTTTTGTAACTTCGGAGGTGGTATTACGCATCGCATTCATTGACAACAGTGCAAGCACGCCAACAACCACAAGAGGAATTATTGACATAAAAAGTATTACTGCAAGAATTTTGTGCCTAAGTTTCCTAAACATCTAATTTCCCCCAATCAGCACTTCTTTTAAATAATTAAACTCCGGAATTGTTTTAGCTTCATGCAATGCCTCCTTAAATCTACCGGAACGGTGCATAATCAAAAATTCTCCTTTGTCCGAAAGCGGCTGTATACCCGAAAAAACAAACCCTCGCTTTTTTGCTTCTTCATAAAGAGCGGGGCAGTCACCGCTGTTCATATTAAGCCAAACATTGACCGATTCCCTCATTTGTGAATCGTCAGGTAAAAAACCTATAAAATCAGCGTAATTATGTTCAGGATAATCGAATAATTGTCTGTAAGATTTTTCTGATTTGTTTTCATAGAATTTTACGCCGATTTTTTTATATACATCATATACTATGCTTTCCAGCTCGTGCGGGACAAAAATGTTTTCCGTAATTTTTTTGTCAATCGGTTTGACCATAACAAGATGGTGACGTCGCAAGGGAATGTCCATGTTTTTAAGATTTTCAGTCTCTTGGTCGTATTTAAAACGATTAAGCAAAATGCCGGTTGGAATAAATCCATCCGCTGCTTCTATTTTTTGTGAGATTGTGTCAAGCGTGATAGCATTGTAAATCAGTACATTCATGTAACTGTTCTGAAATATATCCGATTTCATAACACGCATCAGCTCTTTCGCCAATCCTTGTCCCCTGTATTCCGGAGATACTATCAGAGTGCATCCTTCAACACACCCCGGGAACATTTCATTGTTTTTTGCACAAACAATGCCAACGACTTCATCGAAATCATTTCTGCAAATATAGAATTTATAAATACCGTTTTTTATAGCATCGAACAGGTATTCTTTATCATACAATTTCCTGTTTGGATTCAAATCTCCATATTGCATTTTTACCATTCTTATAATTTCCGGAGAATCCGTTGGTAAAGCGGTATTTATTTTCATATATATCACCTCCACTATTAGTATTATACGATATTTGTTGAATTTTGTCAACAGGCTTTAATATATAGGCTATAAGACATCATTAGGTTGGTTAGCCATTAGGCATAACTATAT
Organism: Clostridiales bacterium; assembly: GCA_031262335.1. Classification (GTDB taxonomy): domain Bacteria; phylum Bacillota; class Clostridia; order Lachnospirales; family WRAX01; genus JAISHX01. The sequence goes on along the minus strand of JAISHX010000075.1, from coordinate 2,084 downwards.
AAAAGAAATGTCATAATAAGGCTTAAAAAATCCTGTATCGGTATACAAATAAGGACAAATTATAACGTTAATAAATGGTAGAATATTCGCATATAATAATAATTTTAGGAGGTGCGCTTTATGGGCGCAGTAAGAAGCGGTAGACTACCTTACTACATAAACATACCGAAAAACCTTGCCGCTGATGCGGTTCTTTCGGTTTTTGCTTTTTTTGTCGGACGAGCGACGGTTTTTGGCACAATAAATCCTGTGATAATAGCATATATTGCGCCGTTTTTGATGAGAGGAAAAGTTTCGGTTGCGGTTTATGCACTTGCCTCTTTCGGAATTATTACAAAATTTAACTATTTTTACTCTGTCAAATATTTGTCCTGCATTGCCGTGTCATTTCTTCTTAACGTATCTTTCACCAAACACGCAAAAAATATTAAACCTTTCGTGCGGAGTGCTGTAACTGCACTTATACTTTTAATGTCCGGAATTTTATTTGCAGTATTTAACAACGCAAGCGTTTATTTGACGGTAATGGCGGTACTTGAGAGCTTGCTTGCGTTTGCGTTCGGTATAATTATGTCGTTTGCGGTGAGTGCAATAAAAGGCGAGACCGGACATGCCGTAATTTCAAATGAAGAGCTTGTAAGCGTTGCGGTACTTATTGCGGCAATAGTAACGGGTTGCGCGGATATTTACATCGGAGTATTTTCGTTAAGGCTGTTTTCTTGCTTTTTTATAACGGCAGTGCTTGCGGCGGAAGGCGGAGCGACGGCAGGAGCTGCCACAGGAGCATTACTCGGCGCGTTTATGCGTATCGGCGGTTTTGAGCCGGCTGAGTTTTCGATAGTTCTTTCTCTTGCAGGCTTAGTAGGCGGAAGTATGATTAAAATAAACAAAATAGCCGCATTAGCCTCATTTTGCGTTTCGCTGACGCTTTGTTCATTTTATTTTAATTATAACGTTCTGAATCCTGAATTTATTACTGCCGTTCTTTCGGCGGCAGTTGCGGCATTTTTTGTAAGACGCGGTATCATTACAACTTTACCTAAGCAAACAAATCCTGTTTCTTCCCGCGCGATGGAAAACTACTCCGAACGTGTAAGGGAAGTAGTTCATGAAAGACTTCTTTCGCGTGCCGGCGCATTTGATGTTCTTGCAAAAACATTTAACAAGCTTTCGGAAAAACGTCCGGCTCTTACGGGTTCGGATGCCGCCGGAATAGTTGATGATGCCGCCGCCCGTGCATGCGCCGATTGCCCAAAGCAAAAAATTTGCTGGGTCGAAAATCTTTACAGCACCTATCGTGCCGCATATCTTATTTTGGAAAATCCGGACGGGGATTTAGCGGGCTGTGTCAAGCCGGATTACTTTAAAGCGGCGTTGGCTCGCTGTTTTGAAATGTATAAGACGAATTTGTCTTGGCTTAATAAAATAGCGGAAAGTCGGCAACTTGTCGGAGAGCAACTTTCAGGTGTTTCAGGTACGCTTATGGAGCTTGCGGACGAACTTCGTGCCGAACTTGTGTTTGATGAAGAAAAAGAAAACAGAATACTTATGGAACTGAAAACAGAAAATATCGAGGTGGATGGCGTGATTGTACTTGAGAACATAAACGGTTTATGTGAAGTAACGATAAAAGGGAACATATTCTCTCGTGAAAACAGATTCGTTTCGCTTGTTTCAAGGGCTTTAGGGAGAAAAATGCGAATCACAGACGCTTATCCGGAACGAATTGAACTTGCGGAACAACAAAGATATTTTATTTCTTCAGGAGTTGCATGCGAGGCAAAAGACTGAAAACGTTCGGGAGACAGCCATTCTTTTATGGAATACAAAAACGGCTGTTGCTTGCTTGCGCTGTCCGACGGAATGGGCTTCGGAGCGCGTGCGCGGGAAGAGTCAAGCTTTGCCGTTGACATTTTGGAGCAGTTTTTTGATGCCGGTTTTGACAAAGATACAACCGTAAAACTGATAAATTCCGTATTGCTTTTGCGCGGCGGCGGCGCGGATTTGTTTACAACACTTGATATTTGCTGGCTTAATTTACACAGCGGCGATGCGGAATTTATTAAAATAGGTGCTGTCGAGTC
>JAISHX010000016.1 GCA_031262335.1 Clostridiales bacterium | reverse complement strand
CTTATTAACAATCGTGAGGATTCGTATTGTGAACGTTTTTTTGCTCCTGCTCATGATATGGAGCAAATTATGAAACAACAAAATTTGCCTTTATTTTCTTTGGAAACAAAAACCGAAATGAGTAGTTTTGATATTATCGGTTTTACGTTGCAATATGAAATGTGCTACACAACAGTATTGAATATGCTTGCGCTTGGCGGTGTTCCGGCATTTGCAAGGGATAGGGGAGAAGATGCTCCGATTGTTTGTGCCGGAGGACCTTGTGCTTACAATCCTGCCCCGATTGAGGAATTTTTCGACTTTTTTTATATAGGCGAAGGCGAAGTTAATCTTGACGCTGTACTTGATATTTTTGCCGAAAATAAAAAGCAAGGTTTATCAAAGTCCGTGTTTCTGGAAAAAATTTCTCACATTGAAGGTATTTATGTTCCGAATTTTTCAAAAGGGGTTGTAAAAAAGACTGCCGTTAAGGATTTTGATAATGTATTTTTCCCCGAAAAGCAAATAGTTCCGTTTCTTGAAGTTGTTCATGACAGAGCTGTGATAGAGCTGTTTCGCGGCTGTTCAAGAGGGTGCCGGTTTTGTCAGGCAGGTTTTACAAATCGTCCTGTTCGCGAAAAATCGGCGGATACACTTGCCGAACAAGCAAGAAAAGCTGTTGACTCAACAGGCTATGATGAAATTTCTCTTGTTTCACTAAGTTCGGGCGATTATTCAGAATTTCGCTGTCTTTCAGAGATTTTACTTAAAGAACACTGCGAAAACGGTGTAAACCTTTCTCTGCCGTCATTGAGAATTGACGCCTTTACGCTTGAGCTTATGGAACGCGCACAAGGAGCGAGAAAATCAGGTCTTACATTTGCTCCGGAAGCAGGCAGTCAGCGGATGCGCAATGTGATAAACAAAAATATTACCGAGGAAGAAATAATTTCGGGTTGCCGTATTGCATTTTCCGGTGGTTGGGACAGGCTCAAGCTTTATTTCATGATTGGGCTTCCGTTTGAAACTGATGAGGATATTACCGAAATTTCTGTTTTATGCAATAAAATAATAGACGAATACTATAAATTACCAAAAGAGTTACGCACACGCCCGCCGAACATCTCTGTTTCGGTATCTTGTTTTGTACCGAAACCGCACACACCATTCCAGTGGGCGGCTCAAAATTCTGCGGAAGAATTTCGGCGTAAGCAGATTTTGCTGAAAAACTTATTTGCTAAAAATAAAAGAGTTAAATTTAGTTATCATAGTCCGGAAGTCAGCATAATTGAAGGTGTTCTTGCAAGGGGCAGTAAAAAACTTTCAAGAGTAATTTATGCCGCTTGGGAAAACGGAGCGAATCTTGAAGGCTGGAGTGAAAATTTCCGCTTTGAAGTTTGGCAAAAAGCATTTGAAGTTGAAAGTATTGATATAAACGATTTTATAAGAGAAATTTTGCCCGATGAAATATTGCCGTGGGATAATATAAGCACAGGAGTATCAAAGAAATTTATGTTTAAGGAATTTGAGAAAGCAAAAAATGCGGAAACAACACCTGACTGTAGACAAGCTTGTGCAGGTTGTGGTGCAAGTGAATTTGGAGGACGTTGTTTATGAGCATATACAGACTTATTTTCTCAAAAACAGGCAGCATTTGTCTTGTCGGACATTTGGATTTTGTACAATCATTCAGACGTGCGATAAAGAGAGCAAAATTACCGGTTGCATATTCGGCTGGTTTTAATCCGCATATGGAGTTTGCCGTTTCTCAGCCATTGCCTCTTGCGATGGAGGGATATAACGAGTTTGCGGAGATGTCTTTGTATCAAGAAATTCCGCCGGAAGAAGTTGCCACACGCTTAAATAACTGTGTTTGTGACGGAGTTTTTATTAAAAGTGTCTGCAAATTAGAAAAAAACGAAAAATCCGCCGCTGCTCATATTTGCCGCGCTGTATATACAGCAAATATTACTTCCGAAACAGCAGACGAAATTTTAAAATCCTCACAAGAAATTTTAGGTTCAACGGAAATAAAAATTATGAAAAAAACAAAATCCGGTGAAAAACTTACCGATATTCGTCCGGATATTTTTAGGATAACGGTAAAAGATATGCAATTAGTAGCTGAAATCTCCTCGGGAAGCAAAGCAAATTTAAACCCTGCTGTTCTTGCGGAAGTTTTATCATGCGGAAAAAATCTTAAATTCAACAGAGAAAAACTAATATTGGATTATGATTTATGAAAAAAATATATATAGGGATTTTGGATGGTGTCAGGCTTGCCGCTCTTTGTGAAGACGGAAAAATTATTGAGCTTATTGCTGAAAAAGTTCAGGAAGCATCGTTGATAGGAAATGTATATATCGGGAAAATAGAACGAGTCACCGACAGCCGCTTTGTTTTTCTAAATGTAGGTATTGGAAAGAATGTTTTTGTTTATGCAGATGAATTTGACGCAATCGGTACTGCTCCTAAAGCGGGCAAATCAGCAATTATACAGATAACAAAAGATAATCCGTCTAATAAAGGATATTCAGGGACTACAAAGCTTTCATTTAAAGGGCAAAATTTGATTGTTTCCGAGAAAAGAGGAACTGCTGAAATAGGTGTGTCAAAAAAACTTCCTTCCGAAGAGCGGAAAAGGCTTAAATCAATAATGATTGAAATTTCCGAGCAAAAGTTTGATGTGCTTGTGAGAACACGCGCCGAAAATCAAACTTTTGATATACTTAAAGAAGAGTTTTCAGGTCTTATAAAACTTATTGACGCTTCAAAAAAAATTTGGACAAATATAAAACCACCTGCATTAGTATATAATGCCGGTGATTTTTCTGAAAAAATAGCGTCTGATTTCTTGAATAATGATATTGACGAAGTAATAACGGATAACGTAAAAGGTAATTTGTCATTATTTACTCGTATCGGTTTGGAGAAACAAGTCCGTGCGGCACTCTCAAAGAAAGTTTGGCTTTCGTGCGGCGGGTTTTTAATAATTGAAAGAACCGAAGCTTGTCATGTTATTGACGTAAATACGGGAAACTGTGAAAAGAAAAATTTCAGTGAAACTGTTTTTGAAACAAATATTCAGGCGGCAATAGAAATTGCCGCACAAATTCGGCTCAGAAATATTTCCGGAATTATCGTTGTTGATTTTGTCGATATGGATAATATCGAGTACAGAGAAAAACTTATACAAATACTTAATTTTGAAACCAAAAAAGACCGCATAAGTGTAAAAATTCACGGATTTGCGCCGCTTGGTCTTGTTATAATAAGCCGAAAAAAGTTTAGAGAGCCGCTTGATACTTTCTTTAGAAAGGAGAAAAGTTAATGCCGCCTGAAATACGGTTTCCCCATTTAGGAATAAATATTAGTCATTTGTCGGAAACAGCGTTTTCTTTATTTGGATTTTCTATAAAATGGTACGGAGTGTTTATTGCTATAGCAGTAATAACAGGACTTCTTGTTGCAGTAAATGAAGCGAAAAAAAGCGGTCAAAATGAAAATTTATACTATGATTACTTTATTATTGCTGTAATTGTAGGGATTATCGGGGCAAGAATATATTACGTTATATTTTCTTGGCAGGAATATAAAAATGATTTACTGAAAATTTTCGCATTGCGTGAGGGCGGACTTGCAATTTACGGTGCTGTAATTGCGGTTGTAATTTGGGCAGTAATTTTCACAAAAAAGAAAAAATATGATTTTTGGCTTTTTGTTGATACAGGCATTTTTGGGCTTATAATAGGTCAGGTAATAGGGCGCTGGGGTAATTTTTTCAACCGCGAAGTTTTTGGAGGATTTACAAATTCGTTTTTTGCAATGCAGTATCGTTTAGATACCGTACATGCCGAAATAAGAGAGCAAATAATGGATAATCTTATAACATACGAAGGTGCGCAATATATACAAGTGCAGCCTACATTTTTATATGAATCTTTATGGAATATAGGATTATTCGTAATATTACAGATTTATAAGAAACATAAAGCCTTTACCGGTGAAATTTTTGCATTGTATCTATTTGGATACGGCTTAGGAAGATTTTGGATAGAAGGAATACGCACAGACCAGCTTATGATTGCCGGAGTTCCCGCGTCACAAGCATTATCTTTAGTATTCATAATTTTAAGCGCGGTATTTATAGCTTATAAACGAATTTCTGTTAAAAGAAAAAATTCATAAAATACCCTTCAACGGCATATATTTTCCCACAACGGCTTGAAGGCAGGCAAACAATGATTCATACAGTTAAGTCGGGCGACAGCCTTTATGCAATAGGACGTGAACATGGAATCAGTTATACAAAAATAGCTGCCGATAACGAACTCTCTTTAGACAGACATCTTGTCATTGGACAGACAATATTTATAGATGATGATACTGAAAAAGTAGGAGAAATAGTTGTAAACGGCTATGCTTTTCCTAATATAACTCCCAATGTTTTGTATAGGACGCTCCCTCAGCTAACTTATATAAGCGTGTTTAGTTACGAATGTGTCGATGGGTTGCCAAAACCGCTCGATGACGGAAACGTCCTTGCTGAAACAAAATTCTCCGATGTAGTACCTGTTATGGTTGTTACAAATATCGGAGATAGCGGCGGATTTGAGCCGGCTGTTGCCCACGAAGTTATCTCGTCGGACAGCGCAAGTGTTACTTTTTTAGATGCGGCGATAGCGATAATGAAAGAAAAAGGCTATAAGGTTCTTAATGTAGACTTTGAATATATTTATCAGGAGGACAAAGAAAGCTACAATAATTTCATTATGATTGCAGAGCAAAAACTTCATGATGAGGGATTTGAATTATTTACAGCTCTTGCTCCGAAATATTCGGCAGACCAGCCGGGGATATTATATAGTGCTCATGATTATAATTTTCACGGGCGGCACGCGGACAGAGTAATCTTAATGACGTATGAGTGGGGATATACTTACAGCGAACCAATGGCTGTTGCTCCTATATCTGAAATAAAACGTGTGCTTGATTATGCGGTAACCGAAATCCCTTCGGAAAAAATCCTTATGGGAATACCCAATTATGGATATGATTGGTTTTTGCCGTATCGTTCCGGACGCCCCGCTGTTTCGATAAGCAATTATAATGCTGTTACAACCGCATGGAAATACGGTGCGGAAATAGAATATGATGAAAGGGCACAAGCCCCGCATTTTGATTACTATGACGAAGCAAATAATCCTCATGTCGTATATTTTGAAGACGCACGCAGCATTGAAGCAAAATTAAAACTTGTATCAGAATATAATCTCGGAGGGGTCAGTTACTGGACAATAAACAGATATTTTCCGCAAAATTGGCTTGTTCTTGATTCTATGTTTGATGTTGAAAAAAAAGCAGGACGGGATTAAACCCAGTCCTGTTTTTTTTCATGAATTATAATCAATTAACTTAAAATTTAAACAACTTTATCTTTTTTGTTTTTCTTTTTCTTATTATTACGCAATATTAAGATAATTACAACAGCAAATACAGCGATAATGATAATAGGAATAAAGGCAGATGCAACGAAAACTAATGCGGCTTCAAAGAAGCGTCCGACAGAATTTATTGAGCCTATAAAAGCATTTTTAATTCTTGACAACAAATCGTCAGACACCGGTTCAATAACTTCATCTTTTACTTCTCTGAGATTAACATTTATAGTTGAGTAGCTTGCAGACCTGTCTATATTTTGTATATGAGATGTATACATTTCTATATCGGCACGAACAGCAGCAAGCCGCTCTTCAACGCTGATAATCTCGTCAATTGTTTCAGCTTTATCCAAAAGTTGAAGCAAGCGTTGTTCCTCTGTTTGTTTAGCAGAAAGTCGCGCCTCTGTATCATAATATTCAGTCGTTGCGTTTTGTGCGGATTCGTTTGTTTCTGTAACTTTACCTAATCCTGAAATTAACGAAATTATTGAATCATAACTTTCTTGCGGAACACGCAATGTCATATATCCTTCTTGTAAGTTGGTATCATGAGAATTATAATATATATAAGAGGAAGATGTTTCTATATAGCCGCCGCAAGCTTCTACGGCATTGCGTATATCTTCGTTTGATTGAGAATAATTTTTGATATTGACGCTGATGTTTGCTGTTTTAATTATTTTTTGTTCAATATTATCATTTGCATTGTATTCGGGTGTAGGTGCCGACTGTAATTTTGTGTCGTTAAAAATTTCTCCGATAGTTGCTTCCGAACTCACCATATCCATATCTTCTGCGACTGTACTGGAAAGTGAAACGTTGGAGGATGAGGTGTATTCGTTATTTTTTGAAGAGCAACCTGCTAAAACGGTCAATGCGACTAATAAAACAGCGAATTTAACCTTCATTGCGTAGCCTCCTTCTTTTTGAATTTTTTACTGCAATAAAAATTATTAAAAATAGTGTAATTAAAATTCCGACAGGAATTATAACAGAAACAATAAATACAATTGTGTTACTTAAAAACAAATAAATATTGCTTATTGAGCCTTTAAATGCGGTTTGCATTTTATCGGCAAAAGACTTTGTTTCTATTAGACTGCTGTCTTGTGATTTTATTACGGTAATATTTAGTTGCGGCGACTGAGAAATTTTATTATAGTAAGAAATTCGCCCGTTGAAATAATCCAATTTAGAAAGAGTGGAAGATAAACTGTTATCAATAGTTATCATATCTTTTACAGTTGAGGCTTTAGGCATTAAATTTAATAAACTTTCATAATACTTTAAATACGAAATCTTATTGGAATTTAAATTCTCAACATTTTCTAAAGAGGAAATTTTTATATTTGTTTCTTCGACAGACTTAACACCTTCGATTTGCGAAAGGGTATTTACTAAAAACCGGTAGTTATTCTCGTCGGCTAAAAGAGTTAAGTTTGTTCTTATAGTTCCTGAATTTTCTGACTTGTCCCATGAGCTTTCTCTTAGCGTTGTCGCCGGAAGTTCCTTCACATATTCAACGACATTTTCATAATTTGGCGTATGAATAACTAAGTTATAACTTTTTTGGAAAAGTTCTCCTAAATCTTCGGCGACCATATTGTTTGTAGTAACGGGAATATCGCTTTCTTTGTTAATTCCGCCTATGTCTAAAGTTGCCTCAAAATTCTCAATACCTACAGATTTACTGATTGTATTTTCACTTGAATTTATTTCGGCAATAGCTGTTACTGAATTTGTTACTGCTTTTGTTTTTGACGGAACAGCCTTTAAAGTTGAGTTAATTCCCCCGAAAGTAGCGGTAAGCGCAATGAGAGTGACAACAACTCCTGCAGCACAACGCGTCAGCAGCTTAAAATTAAATTGGGGAATAACAAACCTTTTTTGTTCGGATTTTGTTTCGGCGCGAACATACTTCATTATATTATTGTGCAAATCTTTAGGTATATCCACGTCCGGAAGTGTTTTAAGGCATATTTCCAAGATTTCGTCATTAACTGTCATAAAAGCTCTCCTTTCTGGCATTGGAATTTCCCGTCAAGATAGTGCAAGGTATGATTACTTATTGAAACGTAGTTTGTGATTAAATTGTTCCGTATCATGTGCGGGAAAGAATAAATCTTTTCATTTTTTCTTTTGCGCGGGAAAGACGGGACTTTACCGTTCCGACAGAAATACCTAAAATGTCGGCAGATTCTTCATAAGATAAGTTTGCTGAATACCGCATAACAACAACTTCTTTTTGTTCTTGCGGAAGAGCATTTATTGCTTCTGTAAGTTCTTTTCTTGTTTCTGCCTCCGTCAAAGCACGTTCCGGAGTGAGTTCGTCTGATTGAAATTGAAAGTTCGGGCTTTCATC
>JAISHX010000094.1 GCA_031262335.1 Clostridiales bacterium | reverse complement strand
GAGTTTCCTCATTTTTTGAGCGGCGGAGATAATGAAATTTATGTTTATTCGGCTGTCGTTGCTGTTATCAAAGAAGTTTAATTTTATTTTGTAGTTTAGGATTGAGGTATTGGAGGCTTGACATACTACAGTCTCCAATATCTTGAGCTTAGGGAGGTATTGAAATGATTGAGCTATATGATGGAAATACTTGGGCACAGCTTGAAAAAGGCATTAAAAAATTAAGCACGGAAACAAAAAATGACATCTATAAACGGAGTCTTGTGAGCGGCGGAGGTGTTTTGGCAGATGCAAATCCGGATAGAACAATTGTAAAAGTATGGGGAGATAGATTTGCTGATTCAGCACAAGATATGTTGCTGTTAGGGAATATCGAAAGTATTAGGGTTGATAATATCGTTTTTGATACGGTTGTTACAAAAAGAGAAACTGTTTCTGAGGGAAAGAAAATTAAAGAATTTTTTGTAGAAATAGAAGGTTTTAACGGGGTAAGCATATGAATATTCAGATTAACGGAAATAGCGTTTTGGCGGCAGATGAGTGTTTTTTGTATAAAAAACTAAATAAGGTAGGGGAGTTTTTTCTTGCGGCGCGAACTGAAACAGACGTTCCGGAAAATTCCGTCGTAAGTGTAGACAGCGAGATTTTTGATATTAAAAAAATAAGTAAACAATTTAAAGAGGGATTTTTTTCTTATGAAATGGCATGCGTTCAAGCGGCGAATAGATTGGAAGAGGTGATGCTTGAAAATTTTTCTCAAACAGGTACTGTGTATGGTATTTTGAACGTGATATTATGTGACACGGATTTTTCATATTCGGTTGAAGGCGTTGATATGGCACTGACATTTTTTATAAATCGAACGGTTTCTAAATTGGAGGCTGTTAGGCTATTGGCAGACGCTGTTGGCGCAGACGTTGTTTTTGACGGGATGAACATTAACATTATAGGTCATGTCGGTAGTACAGTTGTTAAAAATCTGGCAGATTTTAATACATCTGTTATTGAAAAGACAGTTGATAAAAAATCCGGCAGAACAAGTGTTAAAGCACGAATAGACGGCAACAACACGCTTTTTAATATAGGTGATGAAGTTTACCTGAACGGTGTCGGCATTGAAGTTCCTGTATTCAGAATTGCGGCAAAAAAAGTTAGTCCTCTTAATGATAAGTGGTTTGAGATTGAAATAAACGATTTGCCTCTTTCGATTGAAGAGCAGATTGACGAAAAAATTGACCGAAAAACCGAGCAGGGAAACGATGAATACTTAAAAAAAGACAGGAATTATTATGGCGTGAAAATGGCTCCCTCTTACGGGATTAAAATAGAAAGGGGCGACGGATTCAGCGAGGCAATATTTAATTCCGACATATTTTCGATGCGCTCAAAAGATGAAAACGGTCAAATGACAGACGCAATATATTTTGATGCTGTAAGAAGAAAGTATGTTATTTCAGGAAAAGTAATTGTAGAAGGGCAAGTTGTTTCAGAGGCGGCTGTAACGGAATCTTTGTATGCCGGTTATGGTGATATTGCCGAGCTTACTGTTGACTGGCTTTCGACTTCAAATAAAATACAGAAATATATTGCACATGATACTTCTGATGATAACTACATAGAAATTCACGGTGAACGGATTGATTTTATCACCGCAAGTTGCAGCGGAAGTACCGAAATTTTAGAAGATAGAGGCGGTAAACAGCTTTACTGGAAAAAAGATATTTGGGATTTGAATTTTGAACAGAGAGAGGGGATTCCGTATGATGCTGACGGCGACAGAATTTATATAACGAGGGAAAATACAGGGATTCCCGTATATGTGTATCAATATCAAAAACAAATAAAAGCGTCGTTTTATTATTTTAATGACCCTTATACGGGGTTTTATTCACCCGTTATTACTTTTGGGATAGGCGACGAATCAGGCAATGGCGTAGGGCGGCTGTTTAAAGGCGGCGAAGGCATTAGTCTGACATATTCAAGCCGTACGGACGGCGGTGAGATTGGAATACGATTACTCGACGACGGTGCGTATTACAGACATTCAAGTGATGATGAATGGGCAAAAATCGGTAGTGCCAGCGCCAGCGGAAACAGCAACGGTGAAGGAACAGAATCTATGGTTGCAAACTTTTTTTTGGTAGACCATATACCAACTACACAGGATATTCAGGGAATGCCGGACGGAAGTGTGATTTTTCAATATAATCCGGCTTAATATGCGAATGGAGGGGGACTTTTATCAAACAGAATGTTAATTATTCTATACAGACTTCGACATTGCAAAAAGTAAAATATACAAAATCCAGTGGAGCAGCAGCTACCGCCTCGGCTTCCACCAGCTATGCAATGGTGGGAGGAAAATATGTGAAAATTTCATATGTGCATATTGTGAAAACAATGCAATCTGATTTTTTTGAAGGAGAAGGTTTTGCTACAATATTTGGAACAACGCGCCGTGTTGTTTTTAAAATTCCGGAAACCGTTCAAGCCGGCGATTTGATTGTCGCTTTTTACGCAGGAAAAAACAACGGTAGTCCGTATTTGGAAGAATTTGAACAAAATTATGCCGGAGGGTCAAGCAGTGTATATTTTTATTGGGGAGTAAGAACAGCGATTGACGGAGATGCAGGGCGGCTTATTGTTGTTCGGCGTTCGGCAACCGCGGCAACACCATGGATTACGCATGTGAAAGTTATGTCAGGCATTAGTGTGCCTACAGGCAATTATGAAAAATCAAGCCGAGCAACAGGGGCTTCGGTGTCAACAAGTATTTCGGCAAGTGCAGGAATACCTATTGGCGCGAAAATTATGATATTGGGGGTTGCGTTAGGAGTTAATGATGAAATTGCCTGTTCTGTCGGGACAAAAACCGCAAGCGGTTTTGATAGTGAAAACGGGACATCATTTGCGTTGTTTGAGTCGGAGTATTCAGCAACTACAACGATTAGTCCTAAAATAACTGCGTCATCAACAGTAGAACGTGTCGGAATATTTTTTATGGCACTATGGTAGAGGATTCTTATAACAGACCTCATCGGAAATTCTTGACAGAAATTTCATATAGGTATATAGTATTAAGAAGGGCTATAAAAATGACGCGATATGAAAAAACATTCAAGTTTAAGGAGTAATAGTTATGGAGCAAATGAATTTAGCCTCAGTAATTCAAACGGCGGCGGCGGCAACAGGTGCTGTTTTGGGTGCATTTGTAGGAGGATTTGACGGATTTTTATATTTATTGCTTATATTTATTGCAACAGATTATATGACAGGTTTACTTAAAGGTGTTAGGCAAAAAAATCTTTCAAGTGAGATAGCTTTTTGGGGTCTAACTAAAAAAATTTTAATATTTATAATTATAGGGATAGCAAATGCCCTTGATGTATATGTTCTTGGGCAAGGTTCTGTCGTAAGGGTCGCGGCTGTATTTTTCTATGTTTCGGCAGAGGGTCTTTCTGTTTTAGAAAACATATCTGATTTGGGCGTACCTTTCCCTCAAAAGATTAAAAGCGTTTTAAGTCAATTAAAAGAGAATACTGACAAGGAGGGTGCAAAATGACTATTTCTCAAATGCCGGTGCCGGATGGACTTAGTAACAATCCAAACAAAAATATGGAAAAAGTTCTTTTTGTTACTATTCATAATACCGGAAACTACGAAGCAACAGCAAACGCAAAAGCTCATGCAGAATACCTTTATGGCGGCTCCAACGGAACAGAAACAAGCTGGCATTATACTGTTGATGATAAAGAAATTTGGCAAAGTTTTGATGATTTGAGAATGTGCTGGCATACAGGCAACACAGAAGGTAACGAAAGTTCTATTGGAGTTGAAATTTGCGTAAACGATAAAGATGCTTTTGCAACAGGATGTGATAATGCGGCGCAACTTGTTGCGGATTTAATTTCTAAACATAATTTGGATGTCAGCAAAGTTGTCCAACACCATTACTGGAGCGGAAAAGACTGCCCGTATGAGCTTAGACACGGTGAATGGGGTATTACATGGAATGATTTTGTTAATTCTGTAAGTAACTATTTCAATCAAAAAAAAACTAAAATAGCAGGAGATGCAATAGTTTCGGCTATGGCTCTTGCAAAATTTTTAATAAAAAAAAATAGAAGTCCAAAAATAAGCGTTTCGGCGGAAGAAATAGCTTCAACTTTTATTCAAGAAGGTAAAACTGAAGGAATACGAGGAGATTTGGCTTTTTGTCAAAGTTTGCACGAAACAGGATTTTTTGAGTTTGGCGGGGATGTTTTACCTGCGCAAAATAATTTTTGCGGACTTGGTGCAACAGGACATGTTCACGGTCTTTGGTTTGGCTCTGTACGCGATGGGGTTAGGGCACAAATTCAGCACTTAAAAGCTTATGCAAACAAAGAACCTGTTTGCAAAAAACTTGTTGACCCGAGATTTGCGCTTGTTAAGCGCGGAAGTGCTCCTTGTTGGGAAGACTTGGATGGTAAATGGGCAGTTCCGGGAATAGGTTACGGGGAAAATATAATTAAAATGCTTGAAGAAGCAAAAAAGGGGGGGATGGAAATAACTATAGAACAGGCAATTGATATTTTAAAAAATGAAGGCGTAATAAACTCACCAGATTATTGGCTGAATAATTATAAAAAATTAGAGTTTCTTGAAGAGTTTATAATAAATGTAGCTGAAAAATTTCAAGAAAAAAAATAAGCATTTGTTCAAATAATAACCAGCTGCTTAGCATGGCACACCCCTAAAAAAGTAGACGCAGGACTACGAAACTATAATGTCAGACAAACTCAAAATAGGGAGAAAAAAAGTTTGATTAGAGAATTTTATTTTAAGTATAAACTGATGATAAACAAAGTTTTATTTCTGATTGCTTTCGTACTTGGGGTTTTTGTGTTTTTTAACTTTCTTTTTGGTTATATTGCTCCTTTTTTTGCGGGATTTGTAGTTTCGCTTATTTTAGAACCGCTTGTTCGGTTGCTTAATGAGCGTTTCAAAATTCACAGGGGCATTGCCGCTATTTTTTTAATTTTAATTTTAATGACACTTATAATAGTTTTAAGCATTTTAATAGTCAATAACATTATAGCACAGGCGTTTTCTTTTGCGTCAAATGTCCCGCAATATATTGCCAATATCGAAAAAACGTTCGCTTCATTCGAGGATAAAATTACCGTGCTTAAAGAACTGATTCCAAAAAGTATTTATGATGCTTTTGCTGAATCAAGCGGCGGCATTTTATCATCGTTAGCATCGTCATCTGCAAAATTTGTTGGTAACGGAATGGGGCAGGGCGGAATTTCAATAGTAAAAGCGTTGCCTAACGTGCTTGTTGTAGTCATTTTATGTATTATATCTGCATTCTTTTTTACAAAAGATATGCCGATGATAAAAGAAAAAGCAAATAAATATATTCCTCAATGGATTCGCAAAAACGCAAAAGGCATACGGGGAGGAGTTTTTACGGCTGTCGGAGGATATATAAAAGCTCAGCTTATAATAATGAGTGTAACAGGCTCTATTTGTGTGCTTGGACTTACTATTATACGGTACCCGTATTCATTATTCGTAGGAATTTTAATAGCTGTTTTTGACGCTCTCCCCATTTTTGGGAGCGGAGCTATATTGTGGCCTTGGGCGGCATATAGCTTTTTAATGAATAATTATCGGTTTGGTATAGCACTGCTTATTATATACGGGGCAATTTTTCTTACAAGACAATTTTTGGAGCCTAAAGTTTTAAGTGCTCAAATTGGTCTTTATCCGATTTTAACGTTGATGAGTATTTTTGTGGGAGTAAAAGCATTTGGGTTTTTAGGATTTATAATAGGACCATTTGTTGTTATATGTGCAAAAATAATTCTGACGGCAGAAAGGGAAAATTCCGGTGAATGATAGTACATTAACTTATATTGTCGATAGAATTGAAGGAGAATATGCGATTTGCGAAACACCGCACGGAATCGTTAATGTTGAGTTAAATAAATTTACGGTTGAGCCAAAAGAAGGAATGGTATTTGACGAAAATTTTGTGCCGAATCTTTCTGCTCAAAAAGCTAATAAAGAAAGAATAACGCAAAAATTTAATAAACTGAGGCAATCTAATGTTTAATGTCGGAGAAGAAATAAAATTAGAAATATCAGGACTTTCAAGTAACGGAAGTGGGGTAGGGCGTGTTAACGGATTTGTCGTATTTGTTGAAAACGCGCTTACTGGAGAAACTGTAAAGGCGCGTATTACAAAAATTTGCCGCAATCACGCCGAAGCAACAACACAAGAAATCATTTCCGAATCGCCGCACAGAATCAAACGCAGTTGCAAAGCACAAAATTGCGGCGGCTGTGTTCTTATGTGCCTAAAGTATGAAAAACAACTTG
Source organism: Clostridiales bacterium (assembly GCA_031262335.1). Classification (GTDB taxonomy): domain Bacteria; phylum Bacillota; class Clostridia; order Lachnospirales; family WRAX01; genus JAISHX01. The sequence continues at coordinate 1,668 of JAISHX010000094.1, read as the reverse complement.
AGCATAAGCTTTGTGTCGTTAACGATGCTCTTAAACGTATTGGAAGCCTTGAAACGCAAGCAGAAGAAATAATCGGCATGGAAGTTCCGTTTCGTTACCGCAACAAGGCGAGATTCCACGCCAATGACGGCAAAATAGGTTTTTTTGCGCATAATTCTCATGAAGTCACCGATATTTCAGATTGTATTATCACGCATGAAATGAATAAGACTGTTATTAAAGAGGCAAAGAAAATTGAGAATTTACCTCAGGAAATTTTATTCCGAGTTGGTTTCAATACCGGCGAGATTCTCACAAATCCGCAAATTTTAGGCAAAACCGACTTTATTTATGAAAAACTAAGCGATGTTAATTTTCGTGTTTCGGCGGATTCCTTTTTTCAGGTAAATACTGTTCAGGCGGAACAGTTGTACAAGACTGCTCTTGAATTTGCCGCTCCCGATAATGAAACTGTCGTAGATGCCTATTGCGGAACAGGCTCAATCGGTTTATATTTCTCAAAAAAAGCATCACCAAAAAAAATTATTGGGATTGAAATAAATGAGAAAGCAGTTCGTGACGCAAAAATAAACGCAGCACTTAATCAAGTACAAAACGCCTCTTTCATAAACGGATATTCTGAAAATATTTTCAAGGAAATAGCAAAAGAAGCGTCAGTAGTTGTTGTTGACCCGCCAAGAAGCGGCTGCGGAAAAAAGCTTTTAAAATCTCTGATTGATAATAAAAAGAATGTACGCCGTCTTGTGTATGTTTCATGCGACCCTGCGACCTTTGCGCGTGACGCAAAAATTTTGTCGGAAGGCGGCTTTTACTTGCAGAGAATAAAAGCTTTTGATATGTTTCCGCAAACGGCAGAAGTAGAAACAGCGGCAATTTTTATATAGTGAGCTAACTTAAAAAATCCCTAAAAGCTTTGCTTTAGTGATTTTTTAAGTTAAACAACTATATAGTCAGGTTAACTGACTGTAATTTTAGTCCAGTTTGGCAAGCCGTTTACTATTGCACGAAACAGTCGACGTTTAAATCCGTTATTTTCGTTTTCAAGTTGTTTTATCAGATTTTTTACGTATTCGCGGCGCGTATGTCCGTCAGCGGGACACGGATTTTTTTCTACGGGAAGATTTTGCAAGTTTTTAAAGCCGAAAATATTACATTCTTCCAAATATATTAAAGGACGAATAAGTGTAATGCCTGATTCGTCAAGGTGAGTAACTGGCGAGAAACAATGAAAACGTCCTTCATATATCAGTGAGAGCATTGCTGTTTCAATAACGTCGTCAAGATGGTGTGCGTATGCCGCTTTGTTACAGCCAAGAGAAACAGCCGCTGTATTGAATGCTCCTCGTCTTAGGTTGGCACAAAGAGAACAAGGGTTTTTTGCCTTTTGTATATCAAATACAATTTCCGCAATACTTGAATGAATAACCGTGTAATTTACGTTTAGTTGTGAGCAAAGATTTTTAATATTATCGCTGTTGAATCCTCCAAAACCTAAATCAACCGTTATTGCCTCAATCTCAAACTGATGCGGATAAAACCGCCTGAGATTTGCAAGTGAATAAAGCAACGTAAGACTGTCTTTTCCGCCGGATATGCCGACAGCAATTTTATCGTTGCTTTCAATCATTTTATAATCATCTGCCGCACGGCGCGTATAACCTAATATTC
>JAISHX010000032.1 GCA_031262335.1 Clostridiales bacterium | reverse complement strand
GCAACGATTGCAAAAAATACGCCGATTTGAACAACGACAACTTCTCCGACAAAAACCGATGCCGCCAGCGGCAAAAATTGTCCCCCAAAAACAAAATAAAGCTCTGCTCCGACTATAATACCGTTTATTGCGGCAGCGGCAACGGAGATTAACAGCTTGTTTTTCATTAGTGAAACCGCAACGCAGGCAAGGAGCGTTGCCGCTGTTCCGAAAAGCATATCAAGCGGAAGAGGACTGAATATGTTTGCAATGAAACAGCCGAGAGTCAGTCCTATTGTATGTTTTTTATTAAAAAACGGCAAAATCATCAATGCTTCCGAAAATCTGAATTGAACAGCCATAAACGAAAGGGGAGCAAGCAGAATGCACATTGCGGCGTAAACCGCCGCTATTATGCCTTCTGCCGCAATCGTTTCGGTGGTGATTTTTCTCAAATTAAGTCTCCTCAAAAATTTATAATTCTTTTTTCAAGTCGTTGACTTTATCAAGTTTTTCCCACGGGAAATCACTGTCGCTTCTGCCGAAATGTCCGTAAGCCGCTGTATTTTTGAAAATAGGACGGCGGAGGTCAAGTTTTTTAATTATTGCCGCCGGACGAAGGTCAAAATGCTTTTTGATAATTTCCTCTATTTTTGCATCCGGCAGAACGCCTGTTTTGTTTGTATCAACATGAACAGAAACAGGTGTCGAAACTCCGATTGCATACGCAACTTCAATTTCGCAGCTTTTGGCAAGTCCTGCCGCAACAATATTTTTTGCGATATAGCGAGTCATGTATGCTCCCGAACGGTCAACTTTTGTCGGGTCTTTTCCGGAAAAGCAACCGCCGCCGTGGCGTGCATACCCGCCGTAAGTATCGACAATAATTTTTCTTCCGGTAAGACCTGTGTCTGCCTGCGGACCGCCGTAAACGAATCTGCCTGTCGGATTAACATAATAAGTTATGTTGTCCGAAATCAGTTCTGCCGGAATAGTAGGTACAATTACATGACCGATAATATCAGAGCGGATTTGCTCCTGAGTTACGGAAGGGTCATGCTGAGTTGATATTACAACGGTTTTGACAGCGCAAGGTTTGCCGTTTTCATCATATTCTACCGTAACCTGACTTTTGCCGTCCGGACGCAAATAAGGAATTGTTCCGTTTTTGCGGACTTCCGCAAGGCGTTTTGTAAGTTTATGGGCAAGGTATATCGGCATAGGCATGTAATCTTCTGTTTCGTCGCAAGCAAAGCCGAACATCATGCCTTGGTCGCCGGCTCCGGTTTCAAAATCCTCATTTTTTTCGCCTTCACGCGCTTCAAGGGATTTGTCAACTCCGCGGGCAATATCGGGCGACTGCTCTTTCATGCTTGTAATAACGGCACACGCGTTTGAGTCAAAGCCGAACAACGGATTGTTGTATCCGATTTCTGCAACAGTTTTACGGACAACCGATTCAACGTCAACATAAGCGTTTGTTGAAAATTCGCCCATAACAAAAACCATACCTGTTGAGGCGAAAGTTTCGCACGCAACTCTTGAATAAGGGTCTTGTGAAAGCATTGCATCAAGAACAGCATCCGAAATTTGGTCGCAAAGTTTGTCAGGGTGTCCTTCCGTAACAGATTCCGATGTAAATAATCTTTTGGACATTTTAAACCTCCGTAATATACTTATTATCAGTTCTCTAAAAGAAATCCTGCCGCTTCAAGAATTGCGGCGCGGACAGATTGTCCGGACGTGCCGCCGGGAACGTTCTTTGCCTCAACACTTGCTTGCGGTGAAACGACCTCATATATTGTTTCGTCAAAAATATCCGAAACAGTTTGGTAATCTTCGATTGTAAGTTCCGATAATGTTTTGTGGTCTTTTGCCGCACGCAGAACGAGCCAGCCGACAATTTCATGTGCGTCACGGAACGGTACTCCTTTGCGCACAAGCCAGTCCGCCGCGTCTGTCGCTGTTGTGAAACCGCCTTCGGCACCTTTTTCAAGAACATGTTTATGGAACACAGTTGTTGAAATCATTCCTTCAAAAACCGACAAGCATGCGCAAACAGTATCCACGGCATCAAAAACCGCTTCTTTGTCCTCCTGCATATCTTTGTTGTAAGCAAGAGGCAGCCCTTTCATTACCGTAAGTATCGTAATAAGACTGCCGTAAACGCGTCCTGACTTGCCGCGTATAAGTTCTGCCATATCAGGATTCTTTTTTTGCGGCATAATACTTGAGCCTGTAGAATAGCTGTCGTCAAGTTCGATAAAGCCAAATTCATTTGTCGCCCAAAGGATTATTTCTTCGCAAAAGCGGCTTAGGTGAGTCATAATAAGCGATAAACAAAAAATAAACTCCGCGCAAAAATCACGGTCGGATACACCGTCAAGACTATTGCGGGTAATATCGTCGAAACCAAGTTTTGCGGCTACAAATTTTCTGTCAAGAGGATACGGTGCACCGGCAAGCGCACCTGAGCCGAGCGGTGAAATGTTTGCGCGTTTGCGGCAGTCGCCAAGACGTTCACAGTCACGCCTGAACATTTCAAAATAGGCAAGCATATGATGTGCAAGCGTTATTGGCTGTGCTTTTTGCATATGCGTGTATCCGGGCATAACGGTTTCAACATGTTCTGTTGCAATGCTGATTAAAACTCGCATAAGCTTCTTTAAGAGTGAAACTATTTCGTCGCTTTGCTGAACAACATAAAGCCTCATGTCAAGGGCGACTTGGTCGTTGCGGCTTCTTGCTGTGTGAAGGCGTTTTCCTGTTTCTCCTATTTTGCCTATAAGAAGTTTTTCGATATTCATATGAATATCTTCAGCGTCTTCATCAAGAAGAACATCTCCGCTTTCGATTTCCGATTTTATAATTTCCAATGTACTTATAATTAAGTTTGCATCGTCATTAGAGATTATTCCTTGTTTACCCAACATTTCGGCGTGTGCTTTACTTCCTTCAATATCCTGCTTGTACAGGCGTTTGTCAAAACTTATTGACGAATGAAAGCTGTTTGCCGCTTCATTTGTTTCTTTTGTGAATCTTCCGCCCCAAAGTTTTTTATTTTTCATAATTTCTCCTGTTTGCCCAAGGGGTGACTGCCCCTTGGGAATCCATTTTTGGAAAACATTTAATTTTGTTGGTTTTCTTTCATATAGGCGCGTACCGTAAGAGGCAAACCAAATAAATTTATAAATCCTTCCGCATCTCTGTGGCTGTAAAGTTCGCCGGTTGTGAAACTTGCAATATCTTCGTTATATAAAGAATACGGGGAAGTTACGCCGGCTGCAATTACGTTTCCTTTATACAATTTAAGTTTCGATGTGCCTGTAACGGTTTCCTGCGTTTTGTCAACAAATGCGGAAAGTGCTTCGCGGAGCGGTGTAAACCATTCTCCGGAATACGTTACCTCGGCAAATTTATTTGCGATAATTTCCTTAAATTGAGTTGTTTGCTTATCAAGGCACAAATATTCAAGGTTGCGGTGTGCCGCATAAAGGATTGTGCCGCCCGGGGTTTCATAAACACCGCGGGATTTCATGCCGACGACACGGTTTTCAATAAGGTCTGTAATACCTATTCCATTTTCGCCGCCGATTTTATTAAGGTAGTCCATCAATTCAAGCGGCTTTACGGGTTTTCCGTCAAGTGTAACGGGAATACCTTTTTCAAAGCCTATTTCAACATACGTCGGGCAATCCGGAGCTTTTTCCGGCGAAACGGAAAGCTGAAGAATATGGTCAAAGTTCGGCTCGATGGAAGGGTCTTCAAGCTCAAGTCCTTCATGTGAAAGATGCCACAGGTTGCGGTCGCGGCTGTAACTTTGTTCTTTGGTCATCGGCACTTCAATGCCACGTTCAACCAAATATGCAATTTCTTCTTCTCTTGATTGAATATCCCAAATTCTCCAAGGAGCAATTATTTTTAATCTCGGCGCAAACGCTTTAACAGTGAGTTCAAAGCGAATTTGGTCATTTCCTTTACCTGTTGCGCCGTGGCATATTGCGGTTGCGTTTTCTGCAATTGCAATATCAACTAATTTTTTTGCTATAATAGGACGCGCGATTGAAGTACCGAGTAAATACTTACTTTCATAAACCGCGCCGGCTTTCATCATAGGATAAATATAGTCGGTAATAACTTCTTCTCTTGCGTCAATGATATAGGCTTTTGACGCACCGTGTGCTTTTGCTTTTTCTTCAAGTCCGTCGGTTTCCTTGCCTTGTCCGACATCGACGCAAACCGCAATGACTTCAACATCTTCATAAGTTTCTTTAAGCCACGGAATTATTACGGTAGTGTCAAGCCCGCCTGAATAAGCAAGAACTATTTTTTCAGCCATAGTTTCACAAAACCTCCCAAAATGATGTTATAGGGTAGCAAAACTACCCAAACTGTTCCAAAGAAAACATTGGCAACTCCCTAACGCCTAAAGGTCGGGGATTCTTGGTTAAGCGTCTGTTGCCGTCAAAATTTGATAGCCTTACACAGACTCCCAGTTGTGCCGTATCATGCAACTTTTTTCAATTATACTCAAAACAGTCAAAATAAGCAAGGTGTTTTATTGACAATATTTCAAATTTAGCTATAATAAAAAGAAAAATCATAATGAGAGGAAGAAATCGTTTTGAAAATACGAGCGGGAATAGTTGGTGCAACAGGGTACGCCGGTTCAGAACTCACGAGAATTTTAAGCCGTCACCCGAATATCGGAGAAATTGCTCTTTATGGCAGAAGCGCAGCGGGTAAGCACTATGGATGTGTGTATCAAAATTTTTCGCATACAAATCTTTGTGTTGAAGACGGAGAAGAAATTCACGACTGTGATGTTTTATTCCTTTGTCTTCCTCATGGGATTGCCTCAAAAACTGTAACGAATGAAATGTTAGACAAAACAAAAGTCATTGACCTTGGCGCGGATTTTCGACTTTCGGATTGGCGTGTATATGAGCAATGGTATGCTGTTGAACACTATGCAAAGGATATTCTTCCGGAAGCGGTGTACGGTTTGAGTGAAATTAACCGCGGAAAAATAAAAGACGCACGTCTTGTCGCAAATCCCGGTTGTTACACAACAGCGGCAATTACCGCTTTGTATCCGCTTTTAAAGCACAAGCTTATTGATAAAGATTCTATTGTAATAGATGCTAAATCCGGTGTAAGCGGAGCGGGCAGGGGTGTTTCCGGAGATGTATTGTACTGTGAGCTTAACGAAAATATAAAACCTTATAAAATCGGAGGTGAACACCGCCATACACCGGAAATTGAACAAGCTTTGTCTTTTGCATACGGTGAGAATGTTACGGTCACTTTTACGCCGCACCTTGTACCGATGAACAGAGGTATTCTTGCAACAAGTTATGCCAAACTTGAACACGGTGTCGGAGCCGCCGATATTAAATCAGCCTATCATAGCTTTTACGGAGAGGAATATTTTATCCGGCTTACACATGACAACTGTATGCCTCAAACAAAGTGGGTTAAAGGTTCTAATTTTGTTGATATAGGTTTTGCTGTTGACGAACGCACAAATCGTGTTGTTGCTATTTCCGCGCTTGACAATCTCATTAAAGGCGCGGCAGGACAAGCAACTCAAAATATGAATATAATGTTCGGATTCAACGAAAAGGCGGGAATTGATTTTATTCCGGCATTTCCTGTCTAATTAGTACACAACCCGCAAGGTAAATGTAAAAATGAAGGGATTCCAAAGGGATGCAAGATTTTAAAGACTAAGACCGCAGGGCGTTGCCCCGCACCCCATTTCTTTCTTCTTAAAGAAGAAAGAAACAAAGAAGATAACTTTTGCAGACGGAAGGTGACTGTGAATGTGCTGTTATCTTCTGTCTGCAAAAAGAAGGGATTCCAAAGGGGCGAAGTGTGCCTGACGGCACACGTTTTGAGCGCGAAGCTGGACAATTGCTCCTTTGGTCAGGGGTTTTGGGGCTGAAAGTCCCCAAGGTCTTATCTTTTAAAGAGCAAGACAGCAAGACCGCAGGGCGTTGCCCCGCACCCCATTTCTTTCTTCTTAAAGAAGAAAGAAACAAAGAAGATAACTTTTGCAGACGGAAGGTGACTGTAAATGTGCAGTCATATTCTGTCTGCAAAAAGAGGGGATTCCAAAGGGGCGAAGTGTGCCCGAAGGCACACGTTTTGAGCGCGAAGCTGGACGATTGCTCCTTTGGTCAGGGGTTTTGGGGCTGAAAGTCCCCAAGGTCTTATCTTCTTTCTTTATAATCTTTTTGTAGCGTCAAAGCGTGGGCATTTACCAATGCCGTGTAAAATAGGAGGAGTTTATTTAATGGAAAATTCAGGTGTGACATTTCCGCAAGGCTTTTTGGCTGCAGGAATCAGTGCGGGAATTAAAAAAAGCGGTAAACCGGACTTTGCAATTGTCTTTTCGGAATTTCCGGCAACGGTTGCGGCTGTGTATACAACAAACAAAGTTAAGGCGGCTCCGGTTGTACGCGACAAGCAGATAACGGACAACGGCGGCAAAATTAAAGCTATTGTAATAAACAGCGGCAATGCGAATGCGTGTACAGGTGAACAGGGAACTATTGACGCACAAAAAACAGCGGTACTTGTCGCCAAAGAACTTTCTTGTTTGCCGGAAGAAGTTTTAACATGTTCGACAGGTGTTATCGGTGTTAC
>JAISHX010000165.1 GCA_031262335.1 Clostridiales bacterium | reverse complement strand
ACAGCCTCTTCCATTTTTGAGAACATGCTAAAGTAATGGTCTTCTTTCTTTTCAAGGTAAGTAAGCATTGTGGCAATTGCTTCATCCTGCTTTTTAATTTGGTCATAAAGCAGATTTGACTTTTCCGACGACGTGCCTTTTATACCGGCTTTTGAACGGAAATATCCGTTTGTGCCGATTGCGTTGCTGATAAGGTCGTTAAGCTTTTCGGCAATGCCTTCTTCTGCCAAACGTTCATTGGCTGTTTTGGAATCTCCGTAAAGAATACTTGAGGATTTTGTGAAAAGCCCCACAATATCCTGATTATCATCTATTGCTTTTCTCAAAGCGGTTTCGTCAATAACAAGCTGACCTGATTTTGATGTTTCAGATGATGTTGTTATGCCGATTTTGTACAGAGAAAGAGGTCCTGTTTCCGTGTCTACTGTTTGATACACCGCGCTCCTTGCGGCACTCAAAAATTGCTGGACATATTGGTCTCTGTAAAGGAAGCCTTCTTTTGCCTTGTTCTCCCACTTTTCGATTTCATCTTCGCTCATAGCTTCTTTTTCGGTATCGGTAAGAGGCTCGTAATATGAATAAGTACCTGCTTTCGGGCGTGATGTACTTACTAATTTTGAAAGATTTTCAAATATTTTATTATATTCGTCAACAAACTTGCGGATATTTTCAATAGTTTTATCAGTATCGCTTTCAACCGTAACGGTAATTTCTTTGTTTATCGCCTCATCGTCAACTTTAAAGTTAATATCTCCGATTTGGAATGAGTTGCTTGGACGCGTTGTTTGAACACCGTCAAATTCAATAATTGCGTCGCGACCTTTTGTTACATGGGAATATTCCGTCGTTGAAGTTACTGTTGAATCTGAAGGAGCAAAACCAAGTCTTTGTGCAACAGCATCATTTTGAATGCTGAACAAATGCCCCGACGCCCCTGTTTCAAACTGGAGCTTGCCTGTATCAAACTTAACCTTAACTGCTCCCGAACCATATTCAGCATCAAGCTTTGATTGCATTGCCGTCTGAAACGTTAAAGGAGAAAGTGTATCTAACGCATCAATTTCTATAGTTTTTAGCTCACCGTCATATTCTGTTTGAATTGCTATTTTTTCCTGAACAACAGAAGTTAATGTATGTCCCGCCTGAGCCTGAAACTCAACACGATTACCAACCGCTACCGCCTTAACGCCGGCAGTCGCGGGCGACCAACCGTATGCGCTCTCAAGCGTATGATTTAAATTAGTTATAAGCTGTTCCTGAGTAGCCGAAGACTCTGTGTTGTAAGCAAACGATTGCGTACTACCGTCAACAGTAAGCGTAAAAGTTGTAGTTGTGCTGCCAAGCAAGTTTTTCATTGTTGTATTCGCGCCGGCTCCGGGTGTACCTGTATACGGCAATACGCCTGATGCTGTAAATTTTGTGCTTTCTGTAAGGTTAAAACCCATGCCGCCCGAATATTCCAAAAATTCACCGTCAATTTCAACCTTGCCGTTTGCGCCTGGTTCTGCAGCAGTAAAAGTAAACTGTCCGCGGAGTTCGTCATAATCAAGCTTTACTTTGCCTTCAGATGCTTCGTCTACTTGCTCAACAAGCTCTCCGAATGTCATGCTTGCAGATGTTGAAATCGCATGTCCGTTTACCCAAAAATTTGTACCTACTGAATTAAACAGAGATGCGTCTGTTATAAATGAGCTTAAAGCGGTTTTGTCGGTAATTTTTGTTGTTGTTGTATCTTGCTCCGCAAAACCTATTGCACGCGCCTTGTCATTATTTGTAATTTCAAGTGTATGACCTTCACCTGCAACCGTAAACAGCAATTTGCCGCTGTTTACAACAGAAACAGATGCTTTTCCCGCCCCGAACTCTTTGTCAAACTGTGCGTTTACAGCAGCGGCAAAATCCTCAGCACTGCCTGAATCGGCGGCAGCTACTTTTATTGTTTTTGTTTTATTATCAAGCATTACATCAAAGCTTATTTCTTCTGTTGACCCAACGTATGAACCGCTTGTCTGAAAACGCTTGCCCGATTGACCAACACTGCGCCACTGTTCGTCCTGAGCTGATTGCGTAACTTTTATCTTATGAGTACCTTTCGCTTCCTGAGAAGCCGGAGATGCTGTTATCCCCCTTGCCGCCGTACCGTCCGGTAATGTAAGACTTGTTTTATAATTCTGATACATTGATGTCGAACGAAAACTCTCCGCAGGTTTTGCAAGGTTGAAAAAAGTGTTCTGGTAAGTATCAAGTGTAGACGTAACCGACCTGTATGCTTCTTGGGTCCATTCCAGTTTTTGCTTTGTTTCCTTTAATTTATCAAGTTTAAGTCCTTCTGCATACATCAGTTGCTTTACAATTGAATCAACGTCAATACCGGAAGTACCCGTCATTCTCATACGATTTGTGTACATTTTTGAATCCTCCCTTATAAAAAAACTCTCCTAAAAACCCATGACGGGTCAATTATCTCTAAAATAATATCGGCTCTCAAATAAAAATAATAACACCTTTTTATTTTTATTTGAGAGCCGCAAATTGTTAATTGTAAATTACTGTTGTTTTGCATTATAAAAATCTGTATACAGTAAGTTAATCTGCACCAAATGGAGTATCACGGAATAATATCCCTGCAAACTCGTTGTCACATTCCGTCTGCAAAAAGAGGGGATTCCAAAGGGGCGAAGTGTGCCAGACGGCACACGTTTTGAGCGCGAAGCTTGAAAGCTCCCAATGTCTTATCTTTTTTCTTTTACCAATTACGCCTAATAACTTGTTAATAACCTTCGTCAACGGATTTTTTGAAAAAGTCTTTAAGTTTGCGATAAACTTTGCCATGAATAGTTTCTGACGGATATTTTCCTTTGTCGTTCTTTTCACCTGCCGGAGTATTCATAAGAAGTTGTATTCCGTCGTCGAGGTGGTCAATTGCGTAAATATGGAAAACGCCTTTCTGCACAGCATCAATAACTTTGTCGCAAAGCACAAGGTCATGAATATTTTGCCGCGGAATAATAACACCTTGTTTTCCGGTAAGACCGCGTTTTTCACATAAATCAAAAAAACCTTCAATTTTGTACGTTACGCCGCCAATCGGCTGAATTTCTCCGCGTTGGTTAATACTTCCGGTTACGGCAAGCGACTGTTTTATCGGCACGTCTGCAAGACTTGATAAAATGCAGTAAAGCTCCGTGCTTGAGGCGCTGTCGCCGTCTATCCCGTTATAATTCTGCTCAAAACAAATGCGGCACGAAACAGACAAAGGAAACTCCTGTGCATATTTTTGCCCCAAAAAGCCCGTAATAACCTCAACGCCTTTATCGTGAATAGAACCGCTCATTTCTGCCTCTTTTTCAATATTGACGACACCTGCTTTGCCGGCATATGCCGTTGCGGTAATTCTTGACGGTTTTGCAAAAATATAGTCACCTGAGTCAATAACGGCAAGCCCGTTTATTTGCGCTTTTTTTGCTCCTGTTGTATCAATCATGACAATATTTTTGTCAATTAAATCCGATAATTTTTCCTCATAAAGACTGCTACGGTAGTTACGTTCGCAAATAGCGCGTGTGACATCAGCCGCTGTAATAATGTCTGATTTGCTCCAAACTGCGGTTTCCTCCATAACATCGCGAAGTTTGCCAAGCCTTGAATCAAGTTTATCCTGACGTTCCGCAAGACGCGCAAGATATTCCAGTAAAGCGGCAACGGCGTATTCGTTAAAAGGCGGAAGTGAACGCTCTTTTGCCGTATTTTTTATAAAATGAATAATACTGTTTAAATTCTTTTCGGAACTGTCCATTTCATAATCAAATGCCGCATGAACTTTAAAAAGTTTATTAAAGTCGTCGTCATAATAGTTTATCAAAGAATATGTTTCCTCATCTCCGACAAGAATAATCTTCACGTCAGCCGGAACGCTCTCCGGTTTTAGATATGAAACGGCAACAGACATATATTCACGCAAAGGCTCCGTTGTTATTTGCTTTGTTTTGAGCGTTTTGCGCAGAGCGTCATAAACGTGCGGAACAGAAAACGCATCTCTTGCCGGAATAATCAAAAAACCGCCGTTTGCCCTGTGAAGGGTACCCGGCTTTATTTTCATAAAATCGGCGGTAAGATTGCCGTATTCACTATCGTACTCGACTTCGCCGACAAGTTCAAAATGCGACGGTTTGAGGTCAACTATAACAGGTGCGTGCGTAAGCGTGCTGTTGTCGACAAGTAAATTTATTTTATATTTTGCAAAAACTTCATCCGGTGATTTTTTAACAAGCCATGGCATAAGTGATGTCATTTCAGAAGATTCGTCATCTTCCTGCTCAAAAAAGTCATCGAAATTTTCAAGAATGTCCTCTTTTACTTTTTTGACGTATTCACACACTTTTGGGTTGTTATAATATTTTTCAATAATTGCAACAAACCTCTGCCCTATTGCAAACAACGCGGAAGAAAACTCAAAATTGCCGACATCCGTTACAACGGCTCTGTCAAATTTACGCATACGGCGCAGTATTCCTGCTGTTTGGCTTTGTACCTCGCCTGATTGTTTGTTTATAGCGTTTTTAACTTCCTCGGGAAGAGCGTCATACTGTTCCTCCGATATTATTTCACCGTCAATAATCGGAACAAAAT
>JAISHX010000135.1 GCA_031262335.1 Clostridiales bacterium | reverse complement strand
GGCACTTCACGTCCCGTACATGCAAAAATAAGCTGTTTTTCCGAGCCTTGCGGATATTTTGGTTTGAGCGGAACAATTTCAATATTGGCATCTCCGGCGCAAACAGAACGCATTGTTTCTATTGCGTCGGGCTTATTTGTTTCTATTGCGATAATTCCTTTTGCGGTTGGAAACATTTTCAGCATATCAGAAAATCCGCGTCGAATTTTACCCGCTTCTTCAACAAGAACTCTGTGGTCTGTTGTAAGATAAGGTTCGCACTCTGACGCGTTTACAATTAAAAACTCTATTTTTTTTGAAGGCGGCGGATTCAGCTTTATGTGGGTGGGAAAGCCTGCCCCGCCAAGACCGACAACGCCTGCTTCCCGAATTATTTTGAGATATTGTTCTTTGGAATAATTAACAATTTCCTCGCCTTCCATAGGGATTTCTTCCATTTTAGCGTCGTTAACAACAATAATAGAGCTTACAATTTGTCCGCTCGGCGTAAGTGCGGGACGGACTTCTTTTATGGTTCCGGACACGCTTGCGTGGATAGGTGAGGATACCGGCGCGTCACAGTCGGCGATTTTTTGACCAACCAAAACTCTTTCACCGGCTTTAATAATTGGATTACACGGTGCGCCGATATGTTGGACAAGCGGATAAATAAGCTCCTCGCCTTCTTTTGGCATAACAACCTCAACCGGACGTGCGGAAGTGGCTTTATTTTCCGGCGGATGTATTCCACGCCTGAAAGTTTTTGACATTTTTTGTCATGCCCCTTTCGGTCTTTCGTAATAATTCAATTTTACTATGTTTTAATCAAACAATCAACCATATATTCAATCAGCGCATTTCGGCAATGCCTTCATTTATTGCATCTCTTATCCAAAGAGCAACTTCAGGCTCATTAAGCGGAACACCGTCAAGTGTTTCGTTTAATTCGTCTGTGTCGATTGAAAACTCTTTGCCGTCTATTTTGTGAGTGTATGTTATTCTTGTTTCAAGGTTGGAAATTATAAGTAATTGAATTGCACCGGCAACATCACCAAGCGGAGGACGGTCAATATCGGCAAGGCTCATTGTTGCCTCGATATATGTTCCTTTGCCCAACTCACTCTCAAGCAGAAGTTTTCCGCCGCACTGAATACACGTTTGTTCAAGCATTGGGATTCCAAGCCCGACTTTACGGGTTGTGCGTGAAGTTGTAAAAGGGTCGCGTACTTTTTTGAGAGTTTCCTGAGTCATTCCGCAGCCGTTATCTTTAACCGAAAAAAGGAAAACATCTGTTACAGAGTTTTCCTCCACAACTACATCAATTTTTGTTGCGCCGGCACGAACGCTGTTTTGTGCTATGTCGGCAATGTGCATTGAAAATTCTTTCATCATGTCAATTACCTCTTTCTTGAACGTATTACGGAGGCGATTATTGCAAGTAAAAATATAATTGCCAATGCCGCCCCGAACGAAACAACACCGAAAGTGATTCCGTTTGCAAAGTTTGGTGAATATTCTGCCATCACAGTCGCAGAATACGCACTGTCAATTGATTTGGAGAATAACGGATATAAAGCAAAACCCAAAACAACGCTTATTCCTGCCTGAAAGGCTTTTGCCGCAATGTAGACCATGACATTTATGTCTGTTTTAGATAAAAACGCAACAGACTGAGCATGCACCGAAAGACCTCCCCATGAAATTACCGCAGCGGCTGCAATTACGGCATGCTTGATATTACTGCCGGAAGAAGCGATTTGTCGTGAGCCGTTTGTCATTTCCACAATTCCGGAATTTATTCCCTGAAAAAATTCCGTGCCGCGAATAAGACCGACAGTTTGTGCCGCCCGCAGAACAACACAGAACAAAATAATAAATCCGCCTGCCTGAAGCATTGTTTCAACCGCTCCGGACACGCTTTTTGCCAAAATCATGCCGAAAGGTCCTTTTTCGCGTTTTTCTCTCATCCGTAAAAAGGCTTGCCTAAGTGGATTGCCCGTTGGTTTTGTATAATTTTTACTTCGCTTATAATTTCTGAATATGAGCCCCATTACAATTGCGGAAATATAATGAATGACAAGAATAAAATAACCTGCCGGAACGTTCCCGAACATTCCGGCGGCGACGGCTCCCAGAATAAAAAGAGGACCTGAATTGTTTGCAAAAGTGACAAGGCGGTTTGCCTCATCTTTTGAAATTATGTTTTTTTGTCTGAGGTCGGCAGTTATTTTTGCGCCGGTTGGATAGCCTGATAAAAAGCCGGCTACTGCCGCAAAAACCCCTTCACCGGAAATTCCGAAAATACGCTGTGACAAAGGTTCGGCAAGTGTTCCGAAGAAACTTACCGCACCCAACGCCTGAAGTAAGTTTGTTCCGATTAAAAACGGCAGTAATGACGGAAAAACATTAAAAAACCAAAGCTCAACGCCGTCTTTTGCCGCGCTTAGTGTTTCTTTTGGGAACAAAATAATAATTATATTAAGTGCCGCAACTATTGCAGGCAAAATTATATCTTTCAGGTGAATCCTTTTCAAAGCAACCGCCCCGCTTGTTTTTTTATATCAGCTTATGCAAGCGCGGAGCAGAAAAGACTGAAAGCCAAAATATTAAGACATTAGTAGCAGTTTACAATTTCACCGATATAAATATCATGCAAGTCATTTTTGTACATGGTTTCTAAAATTGATTTGGGTATAAGCGAATCTTTCATAGTTTCACGGTAGTCTATTTTACATTCATAATACATGTCGCAACCTTCGACAATGGGACTTTCAACATTCTTTGAAGAAATGAAAGTAACGGTTCTGCTTTTGTCAACAGTCGCGCCGCTTGAAGAACCGCAAAAACTCAATTCGGAAGCTTTTGTTCCAAAAGGAACACTTACGGTAAAGCTATCGGCTGTTTCAAGAAGTGTATGCGTGTAGCGCGTTGGACGTACAAGCGTAATAAAATGCGGTTTTCCCCACAAAAACCCGATAAATCCCCATGAGATTGTCATTGTATTAACCTTATCACCGGATTTAACCGTCAAAAAGCCGCCGGATTTACTGAAATGGCTCATTACCGTGTCTAATTTGTGATAAAATTCCATATGAAGACTCCTTTCTAGATTAACAAAACTTATTGTCATTTTATCATGATTTCAGGAAAAAGTCAAAGGTTATATCGGATATTTACGATATAACCTTTGGTTTTAGTAGCTTATATGCGTATCCTCAAACCAGCTCAAAAATTGGCTGCCTGATACAACGACACCGTTTTCAATTGTACCCTTACGCATACCGATACCGAATCCGACACATTCAATGAACTCTCCGTTGCCCATGTATACTCCTGCGTGTCCCGTGGATTTAAACAGTATAATACCGGGGATTTCCGGCATGCCTTTACTGATTAAACCTTTTACGCGTGCAACGGCAAATGCGGTTCGTGATGAAAGATCCGTAAAAGGGTCATATTTCGGATTTTCATCTTCCCCTTGCCACCAAATATAGGATTTTAAAATTCCATAACAATCTGAAACGCGTGTTTTTCCGATTGCCGGGCTAACGTAATCCGCATATGCTTTATTTTGAGGATATTGACGAAAATTTGCTTGAATGACTTCCTCTGTAGCCAACTGACCATAAGCTCCGTAAAGAAAATACCATCCCTCGTTAAAAGCTTTTTGTGCGTGATTAGCAAGACCTTCTGATGAAAAAACCATTTTTACCGCCTTAACAAATATTCATACTAATATATATGTCAGTTTTGGGCGGTATTATCATAAAAGACTGCGGGCTGAAATTTGCATATAATGTAGTCGCCTATATAATGAGGAGCATCAATTAAAAATCCGAGAGAATTATCATCGTTGATAAAAAATTCAATAGAGCTTGCATTTTCTATGAATGAAGAAAATTCGTCGGGGGTTATTTCATAATTTTCAATGTTGAGAATTTCTACTTTCGGAAGTGTAAGCAAATTTTTATCTGATATCGGTGCTTTGTCAACAAACATACGTTCGCCTGTTTTTCTGTCAAAAACAACCGCATCGGCGGCTGCCCAAGGGTGTGCTGATTCATTGTAATTATAATCTGACTTAAATATAATACTTACAAAATTTTCATTTAACGCAGTAAAATCATACGTTCTTTTAGCTCTTATTGCGCCGTATTGATTATTGGGGGAAAATTCTTCGCTTGTGTCCCATTTAAACTGCTTTTCTATTTCTTGGTTAATTTTTTTAGCGGCATCGTCTGTTGCTGTAAGTTGCGGATAATGCGACTCTATTGATAATCCTTTTGCTTTTTCTTGAGATGTTGACGCTTCTCTTTTATACTCAACATCAGTATAAGGCGGATTGTCCTGCTGAGATGAAGTTTCGGTGGCGTCTACGGACTTACATGCGGTTTGCGACATTAAAAGAAAAAGCAGTAAAGCCGGTGATATTTTCATGAAAGCTCCCTTCAATACTTCTTTCACAAAAATATGCTTGATTGCCCGTACAAATTCAATCAT
>JAISHX010000073.1 GCA_031262335.1 Clostridiales bacterium | reverse complement strand
TGCAGGCACATTCTGTCTGCAAAAGTTATCTTCTTTGTTTCTTTCTTCTTTAAGAAGAAAGAAATGGGGTGCGGGGCGACGCCCTGCGGTCTTGCTCCCATCTTTTTGCAGACAGAAATCAACTGCAAATTTGCAGGCACATTCCGTCTGCAAAAGTTATCTTCTTTGTTTCTTTCTTCTTTAAGAAGAAAGAAATGGGGTGCGGGGCAACGCCCTGCGGTCTTGCTCCCTTCATTTTGCAGACGGAATATAACTGCAAATTTGCAGTTACATTCCGTCTGCAAAAGTTATCTTCTTTGTTTCTTTCTTCTTTAAGAAGAAAGAAATGGGGTGCGGGGCAACGCCCCGCGGTCTTCCCGCAGTCTTGCTCCTGATTTTGAATAATAATTTATTAAAAGGATTATAAATTTATGGAAAAAAATATCCATATACGCGGTGCGAGGGAAAATAACCTCAAAAATATTGACTTGGAAATTCCGAGGGATAAATTTACAGTTTTAACAGGCGTTTCAGGCTCCGGAAAAACGTCGCTTGCCTTTGATACGATTTACGCGGAAGGGCAGCGCCGGTATATGGAGTCTTTATCGTCTTATGCGCGTCAGTTTCTTGGTCAGATGGAAAAACCGGATGTAGATTCTATTGAAGGACTTTCGCCGGCTATTGCGATTGACCAGAAAACAACAAACCGTAATCCGCGTTCTACTGTTGGTACTGTTACGGAAATTTACGACTATTTTCGGTTGCTTTTCGCAAGAGTCGGTACGCCGCATTGCCCACAATGCGGAAAGGAAATTTTACGTCAAACTTCTGACCAAATTGCCGACCGTATTGCCGCAATGCCGCCGAAAACAAAAGTTATAATTCTTTCGCCTGTTGTACGCGGAAGAAAAGGTGAACATACAAAAGTTATTGACGAGGCAAGGAAAAGCGGATATGTGAGAGTAAGAATAAACGGAGAAATTATTGAACTTTCGGAAGATATTAAGCTTGCCAAAACAAAAAAGCATAATATAGATATTGTTGTGGACAGATTAGTCATAAAAGAGGGTATTCAGAGCAGGCTTGCCGAATCAATTGATGCCGCCGCAGAATTATCGGGCGGAATTATAATTGCAAATGCCGATGATGAAGAAATTACTTTTTCTCAGAATTTTTCATGTCCGGATTGCGGAATATCTCTTGAAGAAATTGAGCCGCGAGTTTTTAGTTTCAATAATCCGGCGGGGGCGTGTCCTGAATGTGCCGGACTTGGCTTTAAGATGACATTTGATATAAATCTTATTATCGGTCATCCGGAGCTTTCGATTATTGACGGTGCCATTACCGCTCACGGGTTTAGTTCCTCCGATAAGGAAAATTCGTGGATAGCGGGAATGTTCCGTGCAATTGCGGATTGTTACGGTTTTGATATAAATACCCCGTTTGAAAAACTTGCTCCGGAATATAAAGACATTCTTCTCAACGGAACAAACGGCAAAAAAATGCGTGTTGAATTTTCACGAGGCAAGTTTTATGATGCAAAATTTGACGGAATTTTAAAAACAATGGAGAGGCGTTATAAAGAAACATCGTCTGAATGGTCTAAACAGGTTTATGAATCGTTAATGACACAGTTCGATTGTCCTGTATGTGCGGGAAAAAGATTGAAACCGGAAATTCTTGCCGTGACAGTAGGCGAAATGAATATTTCTGATTTAACTTCAATGTCGGTTATAAAAATAAAAGAATTTTTTAACAATCTTGTGCTTTCCGAACATAAATCTGCGATTGCGTTTCAAATCTTACGCGAAATTAAGGCAAGAACAGGCTTTTTGGTTGATGTCGGACTTGGGTATCTTACGCTTGCACGCGCGGCGGCGACACTTTCCGGAGGAGAGGCACAGCGTATTAGGCTTGCTACACAAATCGGGAGCGGACTTGTCGGCGTTGCGTATATTCTTGATGAACCGAGCATAGGGCTTCATCAGCGCGATAATGACAAACTCATTGCCACTCTAAAAAAACTCCGTGATTTAGGCAATACTTTAATCGTAGTTGAGCATGATTCAGACACTATGCTTGCTTCCGATTACATTGTGGACATAGGACCGGCGGCAGGTGAATACGGCGGTAATGTTATTTTTGCAGGTACGCCCGATGAAATTTTGAAAGACGAAAATTCCATTACCGGAAATTACTTGAGCGGACGGCTTAAAATTAAAGTTCCGGAAAAAAGGCATTCGTTTGAAAAATTTCTCACGATAAAAGGCGCGGCTGAAAATAACCTCAAAAATATTGACGTTGACATTCCTGTCGGGGTTTTGACTTGCGTAACCGGCGTTTCCGGCAGCGGAAAATCTTCGCTGGTAAATGAAATTCTTTACAAAGCTTTGGCACACAGTCTTAACAGGGCAAAAGCTTACGCCGGAAAACACGCAGAAATAATAGGAATGGACTTTTTTGATAAAGCTATAGATATTGACCAGTCGCCAATCGGACGTACGCCGCGTTCAAATCCCGCAACTTACACAGGTCTTTTTGACCTGATTCGCGACCTTTTTGCCCAAACGACCGAAGCAAAAATAAGAGGTTATCAAAAAGGGCGTTTCAGTTTTAATGTAAAGGGCGGACGGTGCGAAGCTTGTGGCGGTGACGGAATTATTAAAATCGAAATGCACTTTTTGCCTGATGTTTATGTTCCGTGCGAAGTTTGCAAAGGAAAGCGTTTTAATCGTGAAACTCTTGAAGTCAAATATAAAGGGAAGAATATTTCTGATGTACTTGATATGACCGTTGATGAGGCTGTAGTTTTTTTTGAAAACCTTCCGCGCCTACTTAATAAAGTTGAAGCAATGAAGGCGGTTGGTCTTGGCTATATAAAACTTGGACAACCGTCAACGACTCTTTCAGGCGGTGAGGCACAGCGTGTAAAACTTGCAACCGAACTGAGCCGCCGCAGTACGGGCAAAACATTTTATATTCTTGATGAACCGACAACAGGACTTCATACTGCCGATGTTCATAAGCTTGTTAAAATTTTGGCAAAGCTTACCGATGCCGGAAATACTGTTGTTGTTATTGAACATAATCTTGATGTTATAAAAACTGCTGATTATGTTATTGACCTTGGACCTGAAGGCGGTGATGCCGGCGGTGAGCTTGTTGCTGTCGGAACTCCGGAAGAAATTGCCGAATGTGAAAAATCGTACACGGGCATATATTTAAAAAGGCTTTTGGGTGAAAGAGTTTAAAAGATTAAAGACTAAGACCTTGGGGGCTTTCAGCCCCCAAGCCCCTGACCAAAGGGACAATCGTCCCTTTGGAATCCCTTTTTTTGCAGACGTATGGTAGCGGGGAATTGGTAATACTAAATTTACTAATGCCCATGGCGACGGGGATTTTGGGATATGTCTAAAAGACTAAGATTTGGGGTGTCACCCCAAACCTTAATAATGACGGGATTCCAAAGGGATGAAATCCCTTTGGTCAGGGACTTGGCGGGGCGAAGTGTGCCAGAAGGCACACGTTTTGAGCGCGGAGCTTGAAAGCCCCCAAGGTCTTGATTTTTCCTTAAT
>JAISHX010000045.1 GCA_031262335.1 Clostridiales bacterium | reverse complement strand
TTTCTCTTAATTTTTTTACAATGCCGACAAGCTTGTCCGTACCGATGTGCGGCGTTGCGGAAAAAAGAATTTCTTCCGGCGCACCTGCCGCAACAAGCTCTTTAAACACAAACGGAATGTGCTTGTCACGCGTGCCTGTCGTCAGTTTTCCGTCTGAAAAAGTACCGGCACCGCCCTCGCCAAATTGTATGTTTGATGTTTGGTCAAGCAGACCGCTGTTAAAAAATGCAGATACGTCTTTAAGACGTGTATCCGCATCACGTCCGCGTTCCAGCACAAGAGGACAAAGCCCTGCGCGAGCAAGAACAAGTGCGGAAAACATTCCTGCCGGACCGCTCCCGACAACGACAGCACGGAATTTTTTTGTCGGAACAGGCGGAATATATATATCTTCGTGGATTTGTTCTCCTTTGCCTGTTTCATTTTTTAATGCAACATCAAAAGAAAACACAAAAAACAAATTGCCTTTTTCTCGTGCGTCAAGCGAACGCTTGACTACAGAGAAACTGATAATTTCTTTTGCAGTAATTTTTAGACGTTTTGATATTAAATTTTTCAGCAGCATGTTATCATACTGCAATGGAACTTTCACATCTTTTACTCTAATCATAATAATAAAATCGTGCTTTAAAAATTTTTTCCTGATTTTGAAAACAAAAAGATGGAGATAAGCGGGTTCGAACCGCTGACCTCGTGAATGCCATTCACGCGCTCTCCCAACTGAGCTATACCCCCAACATATAGCCATTGTATATTATACACTTAGAAAAGTCAATAGCTTTTTGAAAAAAAATCAAATAAAGATAAAAACATAAAATTATAAAAAACGGTAAAATTATTCTTTTAATGTTCTTAGTAATGTGGTATAATCCTTTTGGTGAAATATATTTTATGGGAGGTAATTCCATTGGGAGAAAAATTTGTTTATATGTTTTCGGAAGGAAACGAAAAAATGCGGGAGCTGCTTGGCGGCAAAGGTGCAAACCTTGCCGGCATGACGCGGTTGGGTTTGCCTGTACCGCCCGGCTTTACCGTTACAACAGAAGCCTGTACGCTCTATAATACTTCGGGTAAAGTCTTGTCAGAAGAAATCAAACAGCAAGTCAATGAGGCAATGGCAAAACTTGAAGCGGAAATAGGTAAAAAATTTGGTGATGAAACAAATCCGCTGCTTGTTTCTGTGCGTTCAGGTTCACGCGCAAGTATGCCGGGTATGATGGATACTGTTCTCAATCTTGGTCTTAACGATGTTTCCGTTGAAGCATTGGCAAAAAACACTAATAATCCGCGCTTTGCTTATGATTCATACAGAAGGTTTATTATGATGTTCTCCGATGTTGTTATCGGCGTCGAAAAGTCAAAGTTTGAGAGAGTTTTCTCAAAATACAAAGAAGAACATAACAGAAAACTCGACACAGAACTTACTGCCGAAGAACTCAAAGAAGTTGCCGCAAAATTCAAACAAATCTACAAAGACGACCAAGGCAAGGACTTTCCTTCAGACTCAAAAGAGCAGCTTTACGAGGCTATTTGCGCTGTGTTCCGTTCGTGGGACAACCCCCGCGCTTTTGTCTACCGTCGCATGAACGACATCCCGTACAACTGGGGCACAGCTGTTAATGTGCAATCAATGGTGTTCGGTAACATGGGCGAAGACTCCGGCACAGGTGTTGTTTTCAGTCGTGACGTTGCCACCGGCGAAAACATCATTTACGGTGAATATATGATGAATGCTCAAGGTGAGGACGTTGTTGCGGGTGTTCGTACTCCAAGCCCGTTTGCAGACATGGAAAAAGAACAACCTGTCATTTATAAGGAATTTTACGACTTTGCCAAAAAACTTGAAAGCCACTACAAAGACGCGCAAGATATGGAAATTACTATCGAACGCGGCAAACTGTACTTCCTTCAAACAAGAAATGCAAAACGCACCGCACACGCGGCTTTGAGGATTGCTATTGACATGGTTGCGGAAGGTCTTATTACCGAAGAGGAGGCTCTCCTCATGGTTGACCCAAAACAGCTTGACCAGCTTCTCCACCCGACGTTTGACACGGCTGCGCTGAAGGCGGCAAAGCCAATCGGCAAAGCGTTGCCTGCTTCACCGGGTGCGGCATGCGGCAAAATCCGCTTTAATGCGGAAGATGCCAAAAAAGCGGCTGCTGCCGGTGAGAAAGTGGTTCTTGTGCGTCTTGAAACTTCTCCGGAAGATATTGAAGGCATGTATGTTTCACAAGGTGTCCTTACGGTTAAAGGCGGTATGACAAGCCACGCCGCAGTGGTTGCGCGCGGGATGGGACGCTGCTGTGTATCAGGTTGCGAAAGTATCAAGATGAACGAAGAAGAACATTACTTTGACCTTGACGGAAAACGCTATAAGGAAGGCGATACAATCTCTCTTGACGGCTCAACAGGTCTTATTTACGGCGAGGCTATCAAAACCGTAGAACCGGCAATTTCAGGTGATTTCGCAAAATTCATGGCTTGGGCTGACGCAAAAAGAAAGCTTAAAGTCCGCACAAACGCCGATACCCCGCGTGACGCAAAACGCGCCGTGGAATTTGGGGCAGAAGGCGTTGGTCTTACACGCACGGAACACATGTTCTTTGAGGAAGAAAGACTTCCGAAAATGCGCCGCATGATTCTTTCTGATACAGAGGAAGAACGCCGCGCCGCGCTTAACGAACTTCTTCCATTCCAAAAGTCAGATTTTATAGGTATATATGAGGCTCTTGCAGGGCTTCCGGTTACAATTCGCCTTCTTGACCCGCCGCTCCACGAGTTTATGCCGGTTGAGGAAAAAGACTTTGAAGACCTTGCAAAAATGATGAACAAGCCTGTTGAAGAAATTCACGCAAAAGCACATGCACTTCATGAACTGAATCCTATGATGGGGCACCGCGGTTGCCGTCTTGCCGTAAGTTATCCGGAAATTGCGGAAATGCAGACAAGAGCTATCATTGAAGCGGCAATTGAAGTTAAAAAATCAAAAGGCTATGACATTGTTCCCGAAATTATGGTACCTCTTATCGGCGCAAGAAAAGAGCTTATCTTTGTTAAAGAGATTATCGACAAAACAGCAAAGAAAATCTTTGAAGAAACCGGTGTTACATTGCAGTATCATGTCGGCACAATGATTGAAATTCCGCGTGCCGCCGTTACTGCCGATGAAATTGCAAAAGAGGCGGAGTTCTTCTCATTCGGAACAAATGACCTTACACAAATGACATTCGGTCTTTCACGCGATGACGCCGGAAGAATCCTGACAGACTACCTCAACGCAAACATTTATGAAGTTGACCCGACGGCTCGTCTTGACCAGACAGGTGTCGGCGCGTTGATGCAAATCGCTATCGAAAAAGGAAGGTCTGTTCGTCCGGACATTAAATTGGGCATCTGCGGTGAACACGGCGGAGACCCTTCAAGTATTGATTTCTGCCACAGAGCAGGCTTGAGTTATGTTTCATGCTCACCGTTCCGTGTGCCGATTGCAAGACTTGCGGCGGCTCAGGCAGCAATAAAGAATAAATAAATATATGCAATAAAAAAACAGGAGCGGGTTTTCCGTTCCTGTTTTTTTGTTTTAAGTATTGGAACTATTATTTTGGAAACAATAAGGTGGATTATAACTTACCGACAGACCTCAAAGTTTTAATCTTTTTGGGGTTCTGAAAGGAGAAATAAATGACAGAAAAATCCTTAGTAATAATCGGGTGCGGTCCCGGGGGAATGAGTGCGGCATTAGCGGCACGAGAAAACGGTATTCAGGATATATTGATTCTTGAGCGGGATAACCGTCCCGGCGGAATTATGAACCAGTGTATTCACAGCGGATTCGGAATTAAGTATTTCGGAGAAGAACTCACAGGTACGGAGTATGCGCTTAGAGTTTTTGATAAAATACAGGAACAAGGAATAGAGTTGCGCCTGAATACAATGGTTACGGATATTACGCCTGAAAAAGTAATAACCGCGTTAACCGCCGGAGAAGTCATCAAAATTAAAGCAGGCGCAATAATTCTGGCAATGGGTTGCCGTGAACGTCCTCGCGGAGCAATAAATATCAAGGGTACACGCCCTGCCGGAGTTATTAC
>JAISHX010000058.1 GCA_031262335.1 Clostridiales bacterium | reverse complement strand
CGCTTCGTAATATTTTTTTTCAAGTATTGTTTTGTCTGCAAAAGTAGCGGCATATGGTGAATTTGCTATTTCGGACTCAAGTTCGGGAATAGTTTTGCACTCCGCCATTTTAATCAACGCACTTTTTTTAAGACGATGCCTCAAAGGAATAAGGAAAGGGAAAAGTGCATTCCCGTACATGCCGTGAAACTTATGGAGGCGGTATGTCCACATAATATTTTTGAGATCGGCATCGGAGCCGATTATATATTGCATTGCTTTACGATTTTGCTTGTCTAAAAACTTTTTAGCAAGGGCGTCTAAGTGCAAAAAGTAGTACAAATCAAGTTCAAATTTAAGTTCAAAAAGAGTCGGGGTTTCGTTTCGGTACTTTTTGGCAAGAACGGGATAAAATTCCGCGCCTTTCAAATTTTCCATAAATTCAGGAATCGACTTGCTTTTTAATAATTTACCTACATCAATTCGGGAAGTTTCATTAGCAAGCAGCGTACTTATTTCGGCGGGAGTGTAATCTGTTTCACGCTGGTCGCATACGGAATTAAGAATAAATTTAAGCGTGTCAATTTCGTCCTTAAGAAAGAAAGCGTCCAAATATCCCCTAAGCCGAAAATCCCCGACAAAGCGGTAAATGCTTTTAAAATCCTCCGGAACGGTCAGCGACAGTCGGCGTTCCAAAAAACCGCGCCGTGTACTGCTTGGGTCAAATCCTTCAAGTACATAGGAATAGTTTGAATATCCTTTTAGTTTTGCCGCTAATTCCGTAACACTTTTGCACGACGCAAGTGCCAAATAATCTTCGGTTTTAAGCAAACGTGAACGCATTGCCGCAATTTTGGCATCAAGCGCACTTTCTTTTGCCAAACTCATAAAATCACCGCCCTGTTATGGAACTGAAAATGCGTGTCGCCCACACGTCTTTATTTTGTTCATACTCCGCTTCAAGCGCGGCAATTTTACGTTGCTTTTCCTGCAAAAATTCGGCTGTTTTTTCCGCCGTTTCTTTTTCCGCAGATTCTTTTTCATGCCGAATACGGCTTTTTACGTCCGTTTCCATTTGAGATTGCAACTCATTACGGCAAGTTTCAAGCCTTTCAGCAAGACCGGACTTCAGTTTTTCCGCTTCGGCGACAACCGACTGCGCGTCCGAGTCTATTCGTATTAACTCTTGTATTATATTTTCCATATTTTCACCTAAATCTTATTATACCACATTCTATGAATATTCTCTATATTTTTTAGGGAAAATAAAAAAATTTTTTATGTAGAAAAACCTTGTTTGGAGCGTAAGTTAACTTACGCTCCAAACAAGGTTTTTAAGAATTTTTTAAAAACTTTCGTCCGTAACAGGGAATAATTCAACTGAAATAGTTTTAAATTCATTTCCGTTTCGGATAAATTTAATTTCAACTGTGTCGCCGAGTGTACATTCGGCAAGAGCTGCTTTCAAGTCATCAAATTTGAAAATTGTTGTGCCGTTGAATGATGTAATAACATCACCGTATTGAAGTCCGGCTTCTGAGGCAGGAGTATTTGGAGTTGTTTCACTTATAAAGACACCTGCTTGCGGAAGCCCATACTGCTGTGCCATTTCTGCTCCAATATCGCCGCCGACAATACCCAAAAGCGGCTTTTTGGGACCCATAAGCTGTTCAATAATTTCTTTTACTTGATTTGACGGTATAGCGTAGCCCATTCCTTCAATAGAAACAGACGTATATGAATCAGAACTATATTTTGCGGAATTTATGCCTATTACTTCGCCGCTCAGGTTGACAAGCGGTCCGCCTGAATTTCCGCTGTTAATTTGCGCGTTTGTCTGGATTGCGTGGTATGTCACATCTTCTGTAATGACCTGTTTGTTTTTTGCGCTTATAATACCGTTTGTTACGGTGTTTCCTTCGCCGAGAGCGTTGCCGATTGCAAGTACAACATCACCTATGCGTGTTTCATCAGAATCACCGAATACGGCAAGCGTAACATTATCAATGCCGGCATCGGCGACATCTTTTATGCTTATCGAAATAACAGAAATATCGTCCTCGGCGCTTTTGCCGATTAGTTTTGCCTCAAAAGGTCCTTTATCCTCTATTGAAACAAGAACTTCGTCAGAGCCTGTGACAACATGGTTATTTGTAACAACATAATAATTTTGTTCATCGGCGTGGAATAAAATTCCGGAGCCTTCACCTTCGGTAGGCGCGGAATACGCGTCATAACTGTTGCCGAAGAAATCACGGAAATCACCGAATGCGTCCATTGACGCCGATGTTTCGGACGAGCGTGACAGAATCGTAACAACGCTTGGCTCAACGCGTGAAATAACGTCGGCAAAAGAAGTTGAAGTCGCCAAAAAATCAGCCGCCTGCGAAACATATGCCACTTGCGGAAGTTTGAATGATTGCTGCTGTGCAGGCTCTTGCTTTAAGATGTATTTTTGGGCAATCGGAATCCCCATACCAATGCCAAGACCCAATGACACTCCGCCAAAAACGCTTATTATTGTGACAATAGTAATAGCTGTCTTAAAGCCGCTTGCCGTTTTGCGCGGACGTTTTTTGCTGTAATACATATTTTCAATTACTTCCGGCTCCGGAAAAGGTTTATCGTTATTATAAAACTGTGTACGCGTCATTACAGGCTCCGAAATCGGAATTTTTTCCGGCTCCGGTTCTTCATATTTAACCTCTTCAGCAACCGCTTCTTTAACATCTTCTGTTTCCGGAATTTTTTCAAATGTTTCCGGTGTTTCCAAATAACTTGTTTCCGGTGTTTCCAAATAACTTGTTTCCGATGTTTCCAAATAACTTGTTTCAGGCGTTTCCAAATAACTGCGTTCTTCCTCTTCCTGATTATCGTTTTTTTCTTCAAAATCCATAATTAACCTCCTATCAAATAACCGTGACTAGCTCACTCGCCTGAAAAGACGAGTGAGCTTTAATGTTTTATTAAAAGTTTGTAGTATCCGATACATACGCTTTCATTGTAGAAGTAAGTTTCACCTGCTTTGATGTATAAGTGCGGCGAGAAGTAGCGGTTGTGCGTGTAACAGTCAGTTCAACCGATTCGCCTACGTTGGTTGAATCTATTATATCAATAAGAGCAGCTTCTGTCAAAGTAGATTTGCCATTCATTGCGGTAATAATATCTCCTGCCTGCAAGCCTGCGGCTTCGGCTGTTGAATTTCTGGTTACATTGCCCACATAAATTCCTTTTGACGGCAATGAATAATACTCCTGCATTTCGGCGGTTACTTCAAAGAAGTTTTCAATGCCCAAATACGGACGGCTTATGCTTCCGGCGTTCATGATTTCATCAATCATTGTTTTTACATTGTTGATAGGAATTGCGTATCCGACACCTTCAACACTTTCACCGGACATTTTTATTGAATTTATGCCAATAACCTGCCCTGCCAAATTAACAAGTGCGCCGCCTGAATTTCCCGGGTTGATTGCCGCGTCTGTCTGAACAACTTCAAGCTCAACGCCGTCACTTGAAATAACTTTATCTTTCATGCTTACAATGCCTAAAGTTGCGCTTTTGCCTTCGCCGAGTGCGTTTCCGACGGCAAGCACGGCATCTCCGACTTGAATCGCGGAAGAATCACCAAAATTCGCAATTTTGTAATTTGTAACACCCGCTGCTTTAAGGGCGGATTTTTTTACTGAAATAACGGCAATATCTGCGGCTTCATCTCCGCCTACATAGTTCGCCTCAACATTTGTTTCATCGTCAAGGGAAATTGTTGCGGCGTTGGCTGCTTTTATAACATGGTAGTTTGTTACTACATAAATTTTTTCATCGTCCTCTTTAAAAATAATGCCGCTGCCCGCGCTTTGTGATTCCGATACGCCGCCGAACCATGTATATGTTTCCGCAACGGTGTTAATGCTGACAACAGAATTTGTGACTTTTTTAAATACCGATGAAACGCTTGTGTTGCCCAAAGTTTCATTAGCGACTTTAACGTAGTTATAATCCGAACTTTCAGAATAATTGGCGGCTGTTTCATTTTTGGAATATTTATTATTAAGGAAGAAAGCTGTTGCCGCTCCGCCTGCTCCTAAAGACCCTCCGAATACGGCTGTGGCGACAAGCACTGCCGCGAACTTTTTACCGAATCCGGATTTTTTTTGCGGTACATAAACAATCGGTTCGTAGGTTTGCTCATAAGTTTCATATTCATTATAATTCATAGTTATACCTCCTCAAATTTTCTTATCTGGATTTATTGTTTCAGCTGTTTTCTTATTCAATAAAATCATTATAACTTGATTTATTTAAAAAAGTATGACCGTTTTGTAAATAAAAAATAATTTTTCGTGAAAATTGTTAGTAATTGCTCATTAAACAGGTTGCGAATATTGCGTCCAAAATGTATAATGTTTGAAGATGAGGGGGCGGTAAATTTGGAAAATGTCTATTTAAAAAAGGACTTGCTCGGAATACGCGGGCTTACTCCGGAAGAAATTTGTTTTATTTTGGCTGAAGCCGCCGAAATGAGAGAAAAAATTGATAACAACGAAAAAACAAGCTGTTTGCTCGAAAATATCTCTGTCGCGACACTCTTTTATGAAAACAGCACTCGTACAAAATTATCATTTACAAAAGCGGCAAAATATTTAGGCGCAAAGGTCACAGACCTTGGCATCTCAACATCAAGTGTAAACAAAGGCGAATCGCTTTTGGATACAGGTAAAAACCTTGAGGCTTTTGGTGTTGACGTGTTTATTATTCGCCATGGGTTTACGGGAGCTGCTGAATACCTTGCAAAAAATGTATCGGCAACTGTAATAAACGGCGGAGACGGCATTAACGAACATCCTACTCAGGCTTTGCTGGACTTTTTTACAATGCAGCGGGAATTTTCAAGCTTTCGCGGACTTAACGCCGCAATTTTAGGCGATATAAACCATAGTCGTGTTGCAAGAAGCAATCTTTTCGGGCTTACGGAATTAGGCGCAAATGTCAAACTCATTGCACCTTCGACGCTTGTTTCAAAAGACTTTGAAAATTTAGGCAGCGTGAAGGTATCGTATGATATTGCCGATATAAAAGGAGCAGATGTTGTTATGTGCCTCCGTATGCAAAGAGAGCGGCAAAGTTTTATTCCTTTGCCGGACTTGGAAGAATACACCGATATGTTTGGAATCACAAAAGAAGTTATCGAAAAATACGCACCGAACGCGCTTATTATGCACCCCGGACCTGTCAACAGAGGGGTTGAACTTTCGGCTGATACGATTAACATGCCAAACTCTGTTATTTATGAACAGGCAAAGAACGGTGTTGCCGTAAGAATGGCGTTACTTAAAATACTCACAGAAAATTTAAAAAGGGGGGCAAAGGAATGAATATACTTATAAAAAACGGCAGAATACTTGACCCTAAAAATAACCGTGATGAAATAGGTGACATTTTTATTCGAGACGGAATTATTGCCGATTATGACGGCACATCTCAATACGAAACTGTTGACGCTGATGGTTTGTGGGTAGTTCCCGGGTTAATTGACTTGCATACGCATTTGCGTGAACCCGGATTTTTGCATAAAGAAACTATCCGAACGGGTACGGAGGCGGCTGCGGCAGGTGGTTTTACTTCTGTATGTTGTATGCCGAACACAAATCCTGTTGTGGATAATGAAATTCTTGTTGAGTATGTTAGGCTTATTTCTTCAAGAGAGGCAAAAGTAAATGTTTTTCCGATAGGTGCGGTAACAAAAGGGCAAAACGGTACAGAACTTGCCAACATTGCAGGAATGGCAAAAGCAGGCGCGTGTGCTTTAAGCGAGGACGGCAAGAGCGTTGCAAACGCGGCAGTTTTGAAATCGGCAATGAAGTATGCGTCAATGTTCGATTTGCCTGTGTTTTCGCATTGTGAGGACGCATCTTTGGCGGGAACAGGACAGATGAACGCGGGGACTGCGGCGGAACTTCTCGGACTTGCCGGAATTTCAAACGATTCGGAAGATGTGATTATTGCGCGTGATATTATTCTTGCAAAAGCGGCTGGAATAAGACTGCATATTTGTCATATAAGCACGGCGGGCGGAGTTTTTGCGGTAGAAACCGCGCAAAAGCTCGGTTTGCCCGTCACGGCGGAAGTCACTCCGCACCATTTTACGCTTTG
>JAISHX010000026.1 GCA_031262335.1 Clostridiales bacterium | reverse complement strand
GAAGCAACGCGGGTGCTTGATGTCTATGCAGATACAATTTAAACAAAAAGTAAATGCTTTTATTTTTTTCCGCGTATCCCTCCATTAACCTAAAAATAAAATCGTTTCTACGGTCTTATCTTTTTTCTTTTAATCTTTGCAGGGGCAAATTGTGAGCAAACAACAACCTTTTACCAATTCCCAACCTAAAAAACTATATTTAACCAACGAGGAGAAACAATGATAAAAAAATTACTGACACTACTATTATTATCGGCAGCAGTTATTTTGATTAACGTATCGGCATTAGCCGATAATGTGTATTATCAAAACATATCATCGGAAACACTATCCAAAAATCTTACTTATGAAAAACAGCAACTTGTGACCGACGCAGGATTTCTTGACGTATATGTGTTGCGCGTTCCGCTGGCTGATGCAAATATAACTGTTTCTCCGGTTAATTCGGTTCAGGAATTTGGTCTGAAACAGCCGACTGCCGACTTGCTTTCCGAAGCCGGAGCAGTAGCCGGAATAAACGGGGATTTTTTCGGAATGTCGGGGCGTTATTCGATTCCGCTTGGGTTTGAGGCGGCAAACGGTCAAATAACATCGGCAGGGTCGGCGCAAAATGTTCAAAAAGAAGAAAACGCGACTTTTCTGATTGATAACGCGGGCAATCCGTTTATTGAATATTTAAAAACGTCTGTTGCATTTTTATATAACGGCATTGAGAATATGCTTGTCGGAAATTTTAATAAAACAGCCGACGCAGTATACCCAACAATCATAACAGCCGATGCCGTGAAAAAAGTCAATGAAAACGGTGAAAAGACAACAGCCGAAATTGACGCGCGTATTCCGAATACATTTAAGATAAAAGTATCTCAAGGAAAAATAACGTATATTTCAGAAAAAGGACAAACTGTAGCGATTCCGCAAGACGGTTATGTCGTTCTGATGAATGAACAAACCGCCAAGGATTACTTATCAAAATTCGCTGTCGGACAAACCGCCGAAATAAAAATTCAGACGTCCGTTGATTATTCTAAAATAAATTCGGCAATAACAGGCGCGGGCAAGCTGCTTTCGGGCGGAGTAATTGCAAATGATACGGGATTTATTTCAGCCGGGCGTGCTCCGCGTACCGCTCTTGGATATAACAAAGAAAAAGACACTTTAATTTTGATGGTCGTTGACGGACGAGGACATTCAATAGGTGCTTCTCATCAAAATATGGCAGACCTTATGCTTAAAGCCGGAGCTTATGACGCAATGCACCTTGACGGCGGCGGCTCCTCAACTATAGTTACAAACGGAAATGTTATGAACGCGCCGTCTGACGGGGCGGCACGCAGTGTAATAAACGCATTGGGTGTATTTGTAAACGCACAAGCCGGACAAGTTTCTTCATTGAAAGTAGAAACAGATGCGGCTTCAGTAATTCACGGAACTCCGGTAAACGTTTATGTAACTGGCTTTGACGAATATATGAACAAAGTGCCGCTTGATTTCACTAAAATAAGCCTGTTTGCGGAAAGTAATGCGGGTATTTTTGACGGTGAAAAATTTTTCCCGAACATTGTCGGCGAGATTACATTGTATGCAAGCTATGCGGCAGAAAGCGGCACTATTTCGGGGCAAACAACAATAGTAAGCGAACGGCTTGCCGTTATGACAGCCTCAAAGTCAAAAATTCAAACAGAAATTGCTGTTCCGGTTACTATTTCATATAAAGGCACAGGCGGCGAAGGATATTCCGTTGCAATTGACGCTTCCTCTCTTTCTTATGAGGTTTTCCCCACCGAACTCGGTTTTGTCGAAAACGGCGTTTTTACGGCGCAGACGCTTGGGCAAGGATATATAAAAGCAACACATAATGATGCCGGAAACATTACTGAATGTATTACAACGGTTTATGTAAACCTTGTAGAAAAACCGCTTGACGGCTTAACAGGTTATTATAAGGCACGATTCATGTCTTATCCTGAAACTGTTAAAGGACATGCCTCATATGACGGCGGAATCAGCGGTGCAACGCTATCATACTCGTTTGAAAAAAGCGCGTCTACACAGGCGACATATTTTGTATTTGATGACGGTATTGTTATTCCTGAAAAAACACAAATGCTCCGTCTTGGTATATACGGAGATAATTCACAAAATTGGCTTCGCGGCAGAGTCACAGACTCCGCCGGAACAGAATACGCGATTGATTTTGTCCGAAACATTAACTTTGACGGACTAAAATATGCCGATGCAAAAATTTCTCTCCCCGCTACGGCAGTTTACCCGGTTAAACTAACGCGAATATATGTTACATCAATTTCTCAGGACGCACCGATAACATCCGAGCTTACTTTTACAGATTTAAAAGCCATTGTCGAAACTGACTTGGGACTTCCGGCGGTACAAACTCCTCCGCCTGTTCAAAATATAGACTTGATGAATGTTGAGTTTTATTACGGTGAATTACCGGCAGATGCAAAAGATTTTACTTTCAGCGGAAGTAAAGGAACAATAATTTACGGCGAATATATAGCGAATTACGGACAAAATAATAAAATACCTACAATATCGTCAAACGAGCTTTTTATCGTTCAGCCGAATACTGTTGCCGGAGGACTGTTTTCTGGCGGAGCGTGGCAATGGGGACAAATCGAACAGCTTGTTTCTTCAGGAGTGCCGGAAAGTGCCGCCGCCGTTGTTATTCAAACAGAAACATCGCCGTTGCACTTTGCAGACAAACAAGAAGGTGAAATGCTGCACAAAATTTTTGCCAACATTGTTAAATCGGGTAAAAAAATATTTGTTATATCTAATGAGGCGGCAGGTACTGCGATTGTGCTTAAAGACGGCGTGAGATATATAAATCTTCAGAAATTCGACGACCCCTTAATAAATCCAACCGTGATGATTCGTATTCAAAACGGAACGATAAAGTACCAAGTAAAAACTGACTAAGTGTGCCGTAAAGTTCCTTACCTTTAGGCGTAGGCATTGGAGAAAGATAATAATGTCAAAAAACACGGCAAAAACGATAAGTTCCGTAATGATAATAATGTTTTTTGGTAAAATTACAGGGCTTGCCCGCGATATTGTGTTAAATGCAAAAATGGGCGCGGAATCGGCGGCGCGTACAGCTCTTGACCCCGCCTTGACTATTCCGGCGCAATTTTTGGATTTTGCA
>JAISHX010000114.1 GCA_031262335.1 Clostridiales bacterium | reverse complement strand
GCGGGGGTAATTGATATTTCTTTACAACAAAAATTATTACAAATGCTATATAAGCCCAAAACGCCAAAAAAAGGCGGCGGTTTCTCATTTGAGAAAGTTGCGGAAGATGGTTTAGATGAGTTGCTTCTTGTTCCTGAAGAAGATACCGACTCAGAGTATTCTTATTTCTCATCCGAAAATGAAACATCTGAATAAAAAACTGAAAGGAACTTTAAAAAATGCCTAAACGCTGTCAATGGGGTGATACAGACGATTTATTGATGCGTGATTATCATGATAACGAATGGGGCAAGCCTTGTTTCGACGAACGCAAATTATTTGAAATGCTTATACTTGAATGTGCGCAGGCAGGCTTGTCATGGCGAACAATATTGCACAAAAGAGAAGCTTATAAATTAGCTTTTGACAATTTTGACGCGGAAAAAGTTGCGGGTTATAGTGAAGATAAGATTGCCGAACTAATGCAAAATCGTAATATTATCCGAAATCGTCTAAAAATAGTTTCGGCTGTAACAAACGCTCAATTAGTTCTGAAGCTCGGTTCATTATCGAATTTTATTTGGAGCTACGTTAATAATACGCCGATAGTCAATGCTTGGGAAAATCATAACCAAATTCCCGCAACATCTTCATTATCTGACCAAATCAACAAAGATATGAAAAAAATCGGTTTTAAATTTATTGGAAGTACAATAATTTATAGCTATCTTCAATCAATAGGTGCAGTTAATGACCACATGGTTTGGTGTGAATTTAGAGGACAAGTGTGATAAGAAAATATTCATTTCCGCCGCTTGCAAGTTCCGAATCTAAAATACTGATTCTCGGTAGTCTGCCGGGCGATGAATCAATAAAGCAACAACAGTATTACGCACATAAAAATAATGCTTTTTGGCGGTTGATTTACAGAATATTCGGTGATGAACCCGATGCGGATTATACAAAACGATGCAAGTATCTTTTACAGCATAAATTAGCGTTATGGGACGTTTGCAAATCGGCACAACGCGCATTATCCGCCGACAGTAAAATAACAGATGTTTCGCCAAACGAAATTGACAGTTTATTGTGCGATTGTCCGAATATAGAAAAGATATTACTAAACGGTCACAAAGCAGAAAAAGAATTTTACCGGTATTTTAAGAAAATTTCCGTACCTGCTGTATATGTACCGTCTACAAGTCCGGCGTTTGCAAGCATGACTTTTGAGGAAAAACTTATAGCGTGGCAAAATGAAATATCCGATTTCAAATACGGCGATTAAATGTTCAGATATAAAAAAGCACCTCTTGCATTGATAGGTGCTTTTTTATAGTCTGTTGTTAGATACATCTTAAATTTGCTATTGACAATATTATTTCAATTTGATATTATTATACATAGGGAGATATACATATAATTTACATAGGGGGTAATGCTTATGTTCAAAAATTTGTTATTTATGTCGCTTATTGTTCTGACGGTTTCTGTTTCTGCATCATTGACTTGTCTTGGAAGTGACAGCCACCCTACAGGAGGTCTTAGTCCGCGGGAAGTTATAAACCTCGGAGAGGACCCGAATCCTCCGGAAAAGTTACTTTCTTCCGCTTATACAAGTGCGGAAGAAGTTCTGATTGCCGGACTTGAAAGTCTTGCGTCCGAAATAGACTTGACTTCATTTTATATTCCTAAGGAGCAATTCGGAGATTGGCTTTTTGATACTTTATACAAATATCCACATATTTTTTATGCCACAACAGCCGCTTGCTATTCTAACAATGGATATGTTACAAGAATACTGCCGGAATACGCATACCCAAAAGATGTAATTCTTTCAATGAAAGCCGAATATGATGAAGCATTTGAAAAAGCAATTGATGCGATTCCTAAAGGACTTTCAGAAACAGAAACAGTTTTGGCTGTAAATGACTGGCTTGCAACTCATATTGCATATGACCATACGGTTACAAAGTACGATGCTTATACTGCTTTTGTTGAGAAAACAACAGTTTGCCAAGGATATGCTCTTGCCTTTATAGCTTTTATGAACGAATTAGGTATGGAAAGCGTATATGTTGCAAGCGAACCGATGAATCACGCTTGGAATCTTGTAAAAGTCAACGGCGAATGGTATCATGTTGATGTAACTTGGAATGACCCGTCGCCTGATACAAAAGGAGCTGCATATCATAGTTATTTACTTTTGAGTGATGCTGAAATAAACGATAGTGAACACAACCATTATGGTTGGGATACGTCCGTTCCTGATGCAACAAGCACAACCTATGACAACTATTTTTGGGAAGACGTGGAAGCTCCGTTCATTTATACCGAAAAAGGCTGGCTGTATGTCAGCAGTCCGGCAGGAACCGAGCACACAATTTCATCATATGATTTTCAAAATAATACATCAACGGTTGTACACAGCTTTTCAGCAACATGGTATACCAATACAGGTGGTTACTGGATTGTCAGTCCCTTAATTGCCGGTTATAAAAATAAAGTGTATTATACAGCGGGGCATAAAATCTACTCTGTAAACTTTGACGGAACGGACGAACAAGTCTTTATAGACGAATCAAACCTTCCGGTAGGGCAAGAAATATACGGCATGTATATTGAAGGTAATATGCTGACGTACTCAGTCAAAGATTCTCCGACTGGTGAAACAATAAAAAAAATTTCCGTAAAATTACCTGCAATCCGAGGCAACGGAGATATTAACGGTGACAATGCTGTTGATTTGATTGACGTTTGGTCGCTTTTGCGGCGTATTGCGTGGAATATGCCAATAGATGAAAACTCAGCCGATGTAAACTTGGATAATACTATTGATATGGAGGACGTCTTAACTATTCGTCAATTTATTGTCGGTTTGAACTCCTATCTTCCAACAGCTTCATAAAAAAAGATGGACTAAATGTCCATCTTTTTTATTTTTGTAATTTTCTTCGTGCTGCTGCTTGTCCTGCAACAAGTCCCTCTCCTACTGCTTTTGCCACTTGATACGGCTTTCCGGTGCAATCTCCGCACGCAAAAACGCCTTCTATATTTGTTTGTGTCGATTTATCTGTTATGATTATTCCGTTTTCGGTTTTAATCCCATATATTAAGGATTCTGCAGGAACAGTTCCTCGGAAAATAAATACACCCTGAACTTCAACTTCTTTATTTTCGGTTACTATACCTGTTACAGATTCTTCACCGGTTATTTCCAAAATCTTTTATCCGGTATCGTAAACAGGAAAATACTCTGTTTCCCCGCATATATTTTTAAGATATTCATATTCTTCTTCAGCTTCGGCAATTTCCGCTATGACAGCCACTTTTTTCCGACGGTATAACATTCCGTCGCAAGCCGCACAATAACTAACGCCTTTACCCAAAAACATTTCTTCACCTTTAATTGCCGGTTTGCGCGTCACACCCAACGCAAGCACAATATTTGCCGCGGTTAATGTATCTGATTCTGCCTGAACAAAAAAACCTTCCTCAGATTTTAGGATTTGCAAAACACGTCCTTTTTTTATTTCAACTCCTGCATTTTTGGCATGAGCAACAAATTTGTCCGTAAGTTCCGCTCCTGTAATATTCGGAATACCGAGGTAATTGTCAACAAGTTCTGCTTTATATAACGCGCTTGTATGGCTTCCCGCTCCTGAATAAACCAAAGTCTTTTTCCCAAGTCCTGCGGCGGCAACTGCCGCTGAAAGTCCCGCTGCACCGCCTCCGACAACTATAACATCAAAATCCATTTTAATTCTCCTTTGCTTTATCAACCTTCATTAGAATTATTATATCCATAAAATTAAAAATTTCAAGGCAACTATTGTCCGTGAACAACGTTTATGTTATTATAATCTTGGTTAAACATTAAAAACAATGATAAAGGAACGTATAAAATGAAAATATTGTCTATTGTTGTTCCGTGCTATAATTCTGAAAGCTATATACAACGGTGTTTAGATTCTTTGTTAGAGGCGGAATGTGACGACTTGGAAATAATAATAGTAAATGACGGCTCTTCGGACAGAACTCCTGAAATAGCCGATGCTTATGCAAGAAAATATTCCGAAACAGTAAAGTCAGTACATAGACCGAACGGAGGACACGGCGCGGCTATAAATACAGGTCTTGAATCAGTTTCCGGAGCATTTTTTAAAATTGTTGACAGCGACGACTGGGTTTCGCCAAACGCGCTTAAACTTACTATTGAGGCTTTACGTCCATATGCTGACGGCTCGCTTGATTTGTTCATCAGTAATTTTGTTTATGAAAAAGAAAATAAAAAACATAAAAAGGTTATGTCATTTGAGGGGTTTTTACCTCAGGATAGAATTTTTCGCTGGAGCGAAGCAGGCAGATTCCGTGTCGGAAGATATATGCTTATGCACGCCTTAACTTATCGTACAAGCCTTTTAAAAGAAATACATTTTCATCTTCCTGAACACACTTTCTATGTTGACAACCTATATGCTTATACTCCTTTACCGAAAGTCAAGACATTATTTTATCTTAACACAGACCTTTACCACTACTATATTGGGCGCGCCGACCAATCCGTGAATGAAAAAGTAATGCTGAAACGTATTGACCAGCAATTAAAAGTAAACAAGTTAATGGCGCAAGAAGTTTGCATTTCCAATATAAATGACCCGAAAATACGCGCTTATATGCTAAAATATCTTGAGATTGTTACAACCGTGTCTTCGATAATGGCTCTGCGTGCCAATAACGCAGAGAATTTAGAAAAGAAAAAGCAGCTTTGGATGTTTTTAAAAGATACCGATAAAGCGGCATATAAAAAACTTCGCATGGGACTTCTCGGAATCGGTTTGCATTTGAGGGGAAGTATCGGACGCGGAATTGCTTTAAGTGTATATTACACAACACAAAAAATAGTGGGGTTTAATTAGGTGTGAAAATACTGGTACTTAGCGACAGTCACGGCGATATTTCTTTAATGGGAAAAATTTTAGAAAATATTCATAATCAAATTTCCCTTATAATACATTTAGGTGATTTTTTTCGTGATACTTTTAAACTTAAAAAT
>JAISHX010000054.1 GCA_031262335.1 Clostridiales bacterium | reverse complement strand
TAAACTCAAGTGAAAATTCTTGTAGGTTCTTTTTATTTTCAAAGAAGATAACATTAGCAGACGGAAAGTGACGGCAATTTGCATTCACTTTCCGTCTGCTAAAAGAAGGGATTTCAAAGGGATGAAATCCCTTTGGTCAGGGGCTTGGGGGCTGAAAGTCCCCAAGGTCTTTCTTTTTTTCTTTTTTAGCCCTGCAACATGCGTTTTTCCTGTTTAAGCATGTTTTCTATAAAAACACCGTATCCTCTTGAGGGATTCTGCACGAAAACATGAGTTACGGCTCCGATTAAACGTCCGTCCTGAATTATCGGACTTCCGCTCATTCCCTGAACAATCCCGTTTGTTTTTGAAAGAAGTTCGGCATCTGTTACGCGCAGAACCATTCCTTTTGAGTCGTCCTGCCCGTAACGATTCACGCTTTCTATATAAACGTCATATTCTTTTATTGATTTTTCGTAAATATTTGAACGGATTTTTGCCGGTCCTTCATGAATATCACTTTTTAAAGCAATTTTAAAAGGAGAGCAATCCCCTCCGTAAGGTATCGTTTCCATTTTTCCGTATAACCCCAACGGGGTGTTCAATTCAATTGAGCCGATTATTTTTGAAGTATCAATTTGTCCGACAAGTTCACCGGGAGAACCTTTGCGTCCTTTTTTTATTGACGTTATTGACGAATCCATAATAAGTCCTGATTTTACCGGAATAAGCTGCCGCGTATCCACATCAAGAACACCATGCCCCAATGCTCCGAAAATATTGTGCTTTGCATCGTAATATGTGAGTGTTCCTACTCCTTGAGTTCCGTCCCGAACCCAAACACCAACTTTATACTTTCCGTCTGTTGCGCTTTTTTGCGGCATAACCGATATATCCGTTGTCTTTGAATCTCGTTTTATTTTTAATGCGACACTTTTTCCGTCGCATGCCTCGATTATTTTAATAAACTCTTCTTTTGAGGATAAGTTTACACCGTTTGCGGAAATAATAACATCGCCGGCTTTAAGTAATTTTTCGGCTGGTTTAATTGAACGTCCTTCCGTTGTTTCAACGGAATCAAGTCCAAGTACCATTATGCCGGACGACGCTATGTTGACACCTACAGTCATTCCGCACGGAATAACTTCTTCATCGGGCAAAATATCCAGCGACACGTTTTTTACAGTAACTCCAAAAAGAGCAACTTGCATTTCTTGCGGAATAGCTTCAGTATTTTCTCCGTTGATTGACAGCATAGTTTTTTCATTGGCTTTTTCTGTATAACTCTCGTCTGCACTCATGGACGCTGACGTGTATTCGGCATTCAGTTCAAAAGAGCTGAAAACGTTATTTTGTCTGCCTTGTATTATGCAAACAGAATCCGGCAGTCTTGATACTGCTCCTCCGACCGAACACATAAGTCCCAAAAACGAGACGAAAGCAACTATGACACTTACAGAGAAAAATTTCTGATAAAAACTCAATTCATATCCCTTTTTTTTCATCATTTGACCTCTGTCTTGTTTTTCAGCGCGTGCTACGCTATACTTAACTTAACCACATGACGCGCTTATTATACTTGCGGTATTTTTTAATCATTTTTTCCGGAAAAAACAAAAAAGGCTATTTAAACAGCCTTTTTTGTTGGAATCGGTTAAAAAACACCGCCTTAGCTTACAATCTCATCATTAACAATAATAATACTTCCGCCGGAACCTTCTGCCGTCACTTTATGAATCCTGTAACCATTGCCCCACGTTTCCGCAATAGTCGCATAAATTCTACTGTTAAAACTTGCGCAGTTATGAAGTTCCAAACGGTACTCTTGCGGAACATTACTGTCCGTCTCATAACTCATCATGATTGGCGAGTCCAAAACTTCTTTACTGAAATAAGCCGAAAGGTTGTATTTGCTTACGCCTTTGCCGATTTTGTAATCGTAACGCGCCTGAAACGCCTCAAAAAGCTGTTTTTCCGTAAGCGTACGAGCTACAGGTTTAACTTCTTCAATTTGAGCCGGAACAATCTCCAACGTAAGCTTTTCAACCGGACGCATAACGGATTTGACAACAAGTTCAATGTTTTCTGTCGGTACGCCGGCAAGCTTTTCGGCGTTTTCACCAAGCTCAAAAAGAATATCTGTGCCGCGGTAATCTGAACCGGCAATTTTGCCGGTAAGAACAATTACTTCGCCGCTT
Source organism: Clostridiales bacterium (assembly GCA_031262335.1). Classification (GTDB taxonomy): domain Bacteria; phylum Bacillota; class Clostridia; order Lachnospirales; family WRAX01; genus JAISHX01. The sequence goes on along the minus strand of JAISHX010000054.1, from coordinate 1,254 downwards.
TTGGAAGTTAGTCTAAGCTCTGTATCTAAAAACACCTTGACACGTCCGGCATATTTATCATTGCCGTTTGCGGAATTTTCAGTTTCGGCAGTGCTTAGAGCTTGCACTGTGTTCTGTTTTTCGTTTGCGTGGGCAACAAGAACATAAGCCCCGCCTTGTTTTGCCATAGCTTCAAATGTAACATCAACTCCTGAAGTTGATATTACATGGGCTCTATCCGGACCTTTAACAAAAAGTCCTGCTGCCGGAATTACTTTTCCGACTGATGTTTTGCGAACAAGATTGTCAAATGAAACTTTCACGAGTCCGTCAAAGTCCTCAGCCGCGTTATAAGTCATACGTCCGGTAAGAACGTGTGTTGTCCCGTCATAATATTCATAAGTTACGGGTGATTTAATTGTCGGAATAATTGATTCTGAAGATGCAACAAGCGAAACCTCAAGATTTTTGCCTTCTTCTACAGTAAGAGCTTCACTTCCTGTTGAGGAAATATCAAATCCGATAATCGATTCATCAGTGGCGAAAGTGCCTTCATTGACAGAAACTTTAATCTCACTGCTGCCAAGAGATGCCGATGTTGTACGCGTCAAATATTTTATCGGAATTTCAACAATTCCTGTATTCATTTTATATCTAAATTGGTGTTGCTCACCTGTGGCAATGTTTTCTATGTCAAGTGTAAACAATTCCACTCCGGCATCAAGAGGATAAAACGAATACGCATACTGACCTGTTGTTGTAATAATTTCTGTCAGACTAGGGAAAATTTTCTCCGGATATTGTTTGCCGTCGTCGTCTTTGAGTGTAAGTTTATAATCATCGCGGTTAAAGTCGCGGTTAAGATAAAAGCGCGTTCCAAATTCATCAATTACAAGTCTTTTTACCGTAAGAGGCTTTTGTTCAAAAATTGCGGATTCGTTTACATAAATATAGTTATTTGCGGAGGAAATTGCAAGCGGCTGTGCAATCATTGTACCTTCCGCAAAGACGCTGCGTTCCTCTTCTGCTTGAATATCATCATAAACCCCTGAAACGAATACTGTTGATACAATAACCGATGCAGCAAGGCAAGCTGTTGCAATCATATATCTTTTTACTTTTGCGCCTTTAAGGTCATTTAGTACATCGCTTACCGTTTTTTTGATTTTTTCAAAAATACTCGGTTTAACAACAACGGGCGTAAATTCCGATACGTCTACGCCTTCTTTTAGCAATTCCGCAATTTGCTCCTGCGTAAGTCCTTCTGTGTTTATT
>JAISHX010000031.1 GCA_031262335.1 Clostridiales bacterium | reverse complement strand
GATGAAATCCCTTTGGTGGGTGGCTTGGAGGGCAACGCCCTCCAAGGTCTTATCTTTTTTACTTGAAATAGCCAACCCCTGACTCAAAAATTTTCTGATTATATTCACCCGCAACATTTTTGTATAAATGGGCTCCGATTCTTTCGGAATGCCCCATTTTTCCGAAAACACGTCCGTCAGGACTTGTTATTCCTTCGATAGCAAACGTTGAACCGTTCGGATTAAAATCTGTTTCCATAGAAGAGTCGCCGGAGAGATTTACATATTGGGTTGCAATTTGCCCTGATTTTGCAAGCTGGGCAATTGTTTGCATATTGGCGGAGAATCGCCCTTCGCCGTGCGAAACAGGAATACTGTATACGTCGCCGACATTTGTATTATAAAGCCACGGCGATGTATTTGAAATTATTTTAGTACGGGCGATTGCAGAACGGTGACGCCCTATTGCGTTGAATGTAAGAGTTGGAGAATTACGTTCAACAGCTGTTATTTTGCCGAACGGCACAAGACCAAGCTTTATCAGTGCCTGAAATCCGTTGCAAATTCCCAGAACAAGTCCGCCGCGCACTTCAAGAAGTTCTGTAACCGCTTCCGCAAGCAAAACATTACGGAATACGGCGGCAATAAATTTTCCGCTGCCGTCAGGCTCATCTCCTGCCGAAAATCCGCCCGAAAAAGCTAAAATCTGTGAATTTTTAACTTTATCGGCAAGCACGCGTACAGATTCTTTTATGTGTGCCGCTGTAAGGTTTTTAATAACAAATGTATCGACTTCAGCTCCGGCATGTATAAACGCGCGTTCCATGTCATATTCGCAGTTTGTGCCGGGAAACACAGGCATCAATACAACAGGCTTTGCAAAAGCTGTGCGTGATTTTAGCGTCTGGGAAGAAATATGAGGTTTAAGCTTTATATTTGCGGAATAGTCTGTTATAACGGCTTGGGTTGGAAAAACGCTTTCAAACGTGTTTGTCCATGCGGACAATGCTTCCGAAAGCGGAATTTTCACAAAATTGGCGTTTATTTCGGCAGTATCGGTTGTTCTGCCGATAATTTTGTAATCAACGTCTTTAAATTGATTAAAGATTTCAAACGGAGTAAGCGGAACCTCCGCGATGAATGAACCGAACTTTGGTTTAGTACCAAAAAACAGCTCTTCGGAAAGCATGACTTCCGCACCTATAAAGTTTCCGAAAGCCATTTTAAACAGCGGTATAAGCGCCGAATCGGAAATTGTGTGTACGGAAATAATTTTTCTTTGTTCTATCAATTTTTTTATTTGAGAAAAAAGACGGATTATACTGTCAAAAACGGGTATGTCATTATTGTCGTATTGTGCCTCAAAAAGAACAATCGTACTTCCGACTTTTTTAAATTCAGGAGAAGTTAATTTTTTGCAGTCGTCAACCGCAAGAGCAAAAGAAATTAACGTTGGCGGAACGTTGAAATTTCCGAATGTTCCGGACATGCTGTCCTTGCCGCCGATTGCGGCTGTCTTGAATTGCATTTGCGCCCAAAATGCGCCTAACATCGCCGCAAGAGGTTTTCCCCAACGCACAGGGTCGTCGCCAAGGCGTTCAAAATATTCCTGAAAGCTTAATCTTGCCGAATTTGCATCCGCGCCTGATGCCGCAATTTTGGCAAGAGAGTCACAAACCGCATAAACCGCACCATGAAACGGACTTATCGACGCATATTTTGGTGAACACCCAAACGACATTACAGTTGCTGTTGTTGTGTTGCCGGTTTGGACAGGTACTTTTGCCGCCATGACTTCTTGAGGTGTAAGCTGATTTTTGCCGCCGAACGGCATAAAAATACTTCCTGCCCCGATTGTCGAATCAAAAAGACTTCCCAATCCTTTTTGAGAGGCATTTGTAAGCTTTGCAAGCTCATCTAACACCCATTGTTTTATATCAATAGGAGTTTTTTCGGTATGCGAAACATCTCCTCCGTCCGTGACATATACTGCCGCTCTGCGGCGTGCGCCGTTTGAATCAAGCATTTTTCGGGAAATATCGGCAATTTTTTGTCCGCGCCAAAACATTACAAGGCGCGGCTCTTCCGTAACTTCCGCAACAACGGTTGCCTCAAGGTTTTCTTCTTCCGCGAGAGTGATAAATCTTGCGGAATCTTCTTTTGCAACAACAACAGCCATTCTTTCCTGAGATTCGGAAATTGCAAGCTCCGTGCCGGAAAGTCCTTCGTATTTTTTAGGAATAAGGTCAAGATTGATATTTATGCCGTCCGCAAGCTCTCCTATTGCAACGCTGACTCCGCCTGCTCCAAAATCGTTACATCTGCGAATTAAAAGAGAGGCTTCTTTATTTCGGAAAAGACGCTGGAGTTTACGTTCTGTCGGGGGATTGCCTTTTTGAACTTCCGCTCCGCAAGAAATAACGGATTTTTCATCATGTGCCTTACTTGAACCTGTGGCACCGCCGCAACCGTCACGTCCGGTACGTCCCCCTATAAGGATAATAACGTCGCCGGGAGCCGGTTTTTCACGCTTAACGCAATCTTTTTTTACTGCGCCGACAACGGCACCTGTTTCAAGGCGTTTTGCCTTGTAACCTTCGTCATAAAGCTCTGTGACAATTCCTGTTGCAAGCCCGATTTGATTTCCGTAGGACGAAAATCCTTTTGCGGCATCTCTTGTTATTTTTAGTTGCGGAAGTTTCCCGCGTAAAGTTTGCTCAACAGGAACAGTCGGGTCTGCCGAGCCGGAAACACGCATTGCCTGATAAACATATGCTCTGCCGGAAAGCGGGTCGCGTATTGCGCCGCCAAGACACGTTGCCGCGCCGCCGAAAGGTTCTATTTCGGTAGGGTGATTATGTGTTTCATTCTTGAATAAAATAAGCCAGTCCTCTTCTGTTTCGCCGACGCTTACTTTTGCGTTAATCGAACACGCGTTAATCTCGTCAGATTCGTCTAAATCATTTAAATAGCCTTGCCGTTTGAGTTCTTTCATTCCGGCTGTTGCAATATCCATCAGTGTTATAGGTTTTTCTTGTGATTTAACAGATTTATATAAATCAAACGCATCTTTAATGATTTTGCTATATTTACCTTCTTCAAATGCAATATTTGATAGTTCTGTTAAAAAAGTTGTGTGACGACAATGGTCTGACCAGTATGTGTCCAATAACCGAATTTCGGTCATTGTCGGGTTGCGGTGTTCTTCGTCACGAAAGTAGTCGCGGCAGAATAAAAGGTCGTCATCATTCATTGCAAGACCAAGATTATGTCTTTTTTCGGAGATTTCATCGTCTTTAAGTTCAATAATATTTATAATTGATTCGTCGGGTGGAAGTGCCGTCTGTCTGTTGAGATGTTCGGGAATCGAAAGAGGTACTTCTTCGGAATCAACAGGGTTAATACAATATTTTTTTATTTTTTCGCGGTCTTTTTGAGAGAGTTTTCCTTTAAAGCAATATACGTCCATTGTTTCGATAGCAATATCGTCCATTCCGGTAACGGCGCGTACACATTGAACAGCGGAGTCTGCACGCTGGTCATATTGTCCGGGCAGGTATTTTACGGCAAAAACAAATCCGCCGTGTGCTTGCAGCAATTCAGGATAGTTATCATTAAAAATTTCATCAACAGGCAGTTCTGCAAAAACGGTCTGCTTGCATTGCATGAACGATTCTTCTGATATTTCTTTCGGAAGTTCAATATCATAGCATATTATCTTATTGACACTTTCAAGTGCCGGAATTTTTAAATTCACACATATATCGTTGCGCAAGTCTGTTGCCTGAACGTCAAAGTCGCTTTTTTTTTGAACACAAACTCTTTTTATTGGCATAACACGCCTCCGTTGATTTTTGCATTCATTATAAACCAAAAATAAAATTTTGTAAATACGGCGACTTATTTCGGCAAAAAACGAAAGCCAAAAAGAAGTATACTATACTTGTACGACAAACAGGGAGTGATTATTGTGAAAAAGCTGATTACGGCTTTTGCGGTCGCTATTGCGGCAATGCTTATCATGCGCGAATATTCATTACTCAGAAAAACTCCGAATTTTACTGACGGATATGAAAGAATTATATCAGAACGCGCAGATATTTTTTACACACAGGAGGATAAAAAATACATAGATTTAATAAGCCGGTGTATATCGGAATTTTCGATTATGATAGAATCTGATTTTGATATTGATTTAGGGAAAATTCAATGTGTTGTTTG
>JAISHX010000030.1 GCA_031262335.1 Clostridiales bacterium | reverse complement strand
ACCGAAGCAATAACAAAATTCCGTGCCGAACATGAAAATATTATCGACCAAGACCTTCCCCCGTTTGTCATTGCCCAAAATGACAATCCTGTAGGGAGAATTGAGGACGGCGATAGTGTTATTCTCTTTAATTTCCGCGGCGACCGCGCTTTGGAAATAAGCCGTGCATTTGATGATGAAAAATTCGACAAATTTGACAGAGTAAAAAAACCTGATGTTCTATATGCAGGTATGTTACAGTATGACGGCGACTTGAAAATTCCGCAGAAGTTCCTTGTAGAGCCGCCGAAAATAAAACACACTCTTTCGGAAACGCTTGTTGCAAACGGCGTTAAGCAGTATGCCGTTTCCGAAACACAGAAATTCGGTCATGTGACTTACTTTTGGAACGGAAACCGAAACGAAAAGTTCTCTGAACAACTTGAAGTTTTTGAGGAAATTCCGTCTGACAGGGTTAGCTTTGACGAACGCCCGTGGATGAAATGTGCCGAAGTGACAGATAAAGTTATTGAGGCGGCAAAATCCGGCGAGTACGGCTTTATTCGTGCGAATTTCCCGAACGGAGATATGGTTGGTCATACAGGGAACTTTGACGCTGCTGTCATTGCTGTTGAGGCGGTTGACCTCTGCCTTGCACGCATACTTAAAACAGCCGAAGAAACAGGCTCGGCTTTGATAATTACAGCAGACCATGGCAACGCAGATGAAATGTATGAGAAATCAAAAAAAGGCGATATTGCACCAAAAACTTCACATACGCTTAATCCTGTGCCGTTTATTATTGTTGATAAAGATGCAGATTATAAGATAAAAGAAGGCAGTTTTGGACTTGCAAATGTTGCCGCAACTGTCGTTCAGATGCTTGGGATAGAAAAACCCGTTTCATGGGAGGAAAGTGTAATACAGTAATATGTTCCCCGCGGCTGATTCTCTTAGGTAGCCGCGGGATTTTTGTTTTTATAGTTGTTTAACTGATATATACGTTGCTGAATACAGGTTCTTAATTTAATTTTTAAAACTGTGTATCGGAGCCGGAATCCTTCCTCCGCGCCGAATAAAATCAGCACACGAAAACTTACTTACAGGCATAATCGGAGCACTTCCCAAAAGTCCGCCGAACTCTGCACGGTCGCCGGCTTTTTTACCGATAACAGGGATAATTCTTACAGCGGTTGTTTTGTTATTTATCATTCCGATTGCCATTTCATCCGCAATTATTCCGGAAATAGTGTCCGCGTCCGTATCTCCGGGGACGGCAACCATATCAAGTCCGACAGAACAAACAGCCGTCATTGCCTCAAGTTTTTCGAGAGTAAGTGCGCCGATTTCTGCCGCGTGTGCCATGGCATGGTCCTCGCTGACTGGAATAAATGCACCCGAAAGCCCTCCGACATATGAAGATGCCATTACTCCGCCTTTTTTTACATTATCATTCAGAATTGCAAGTGCGGCAGTTGTTCCGGGCGCACCCGCAAAAGGTATTCCCATTTCAGCAAAAATTTCGGCGATACTGTCGCCGATTGCCGGAGTAGGAGCAAGCGACAAGTCTATTATCCCAAACGGAACATTAAGTCTTTTTGCTGCTTCCTGTGCAACAAGTTGCCCGACGCGTGTTATTTTGAACGCTGTTCGTTTTATTGTTTCACATAAAGTTTCAAAGTCCGCACCACGAACACTTTCCAAAGCGGATTTAACAACGCCCGGACCGCTTACACCTACATTTATTACGCAATCACGTTCCGAAACACCGTGAAAAGCCCCTGCCATAAACGGATTATCTTCTGCGGCATTGCAAAAGACAACAAACTTTGCACATGCAATTGAATCTCCGGCTTTTGTCAGTTCAGCCATTTGCTTAATTATTTTGCCTGTTTGGGCAACCGCGTCCATATTTATGCCGCTTCGTGTTGACGCAACATTTAATGATGAACAAACGCGTTCTGTATGTGCAAGCGCAGCCGGAATACTTTCAATAAGTTTGATGTCGCCTGACGCGCTACCTTTTTGAACAAGTGCTCCGAATCCGCCGATAAAGTTTACGCCTGTTTCGGCAGCCGCTCTGTCAAGAGTTTTTGCAATATTTACATAGTCAGAAGTGTTTACTCCGGCGGCGGCAATTGCAATCGGCGTAATCGAAATTCTTTTGTTTACGACAGGCACGCCCAATTCACGGGCTATTTCGTCACCGACAGAAACAAGGTTTTTGGCACAAGTTGTAATTTTGTCATATATTTTTTGGCAGAATATTTTTTCATCAGAATTTGCACAGTCAAGTAAACTTATGCCCATTGTTATAGTACGAACATCAAGGTTGGAATGTTCAATCATTCTGTTTGTTTCTTTAATTTCATCTCTGGAAATCATAGTTTCACCTATATTCTGTGCATCGCGTTAAAAATCTCCTCACTTTGGAGTTTAACCGACACGCCAATTTCTTCTCCTAAATTTTGCAAGTGTGCGTCAATTTCCGAAAATTCTTTGTCTGTCATATCAACAATCATAAGCATATTAAAAAAGCCCTGTACGATTGTTTGAGAAATATCCAAAACGTTTATGCCGCTTTCCGAAAGAAACATACAAATTTTTGCTATTATTCCGACTTTGTCATATCCGATAACGGTTATAATTCCTTTCAATTTTCATCCTCCCCAAAAATTGCTTCGGCAAATTCTTTTGCATCAAACGGACGCAAATCGTCAACACTTTCACCAATACCGATAAATCTGACAGGCAATTCAAGTTCATTTTTTATTGAAATAACAACGCCGCCTTTTGCTGTTCCGTCAAGTTTTGTAAGAATTACGCCTGTGACTGCGGAGGCTTCTTTAAATACTTTTGCCTGACTTACAGCATTTTGTCCGGTTGTCGCGTCAAGAACAAGAAGTGTTTCGATATGCGCGTCCGCAAACTCACGGTTAATTATGCGCGAAATCTTTTTCAGCTCCTCCATAAGATTTTTCTTATTCTGAAGTCTGCCTGCTGTATCGCAAATGAGAATATCAGCACGTTTTGCTTTTGCGGACGCAATAGCGTCAAATACGACAGATGCGGGGTCGGCTCCCTGTTCTTTACGAATTACGGGAACATCAGCGCGTCTGCCCCATATTTCGAGCTGTTCGGCGGCGGCGGCGCGAAAAGTATCTGCTGCCGCAAGAATAACTCTTTTTCCGCAATTTTTATAAAATGATGCAAGTTTGCCGATAGAAGTTGTTTTGCCTGCCCCGTTTACACCGATTACAAGTAATACTGACGGAGATGTAAGTTCAAACGGCGTTTCGGAAAGCAGAATTTTTTCTATTTCCTGAATCAGGACGGCGCGTAAATCTGCCGGTGATGAAATTTTCTCCCGTTTGGCACGTTCGCGCAATGTTTGAGTTAATGAGGCAGAAGTCTGGGCTCCGACATCGGCAAGAATCAGAGATTCTTCAAGCTCGTCAAAGAGTTCGTCGTCTATTTTGGAAAATCCCTTAAAAACACTTTCAACGCCGGAAATTATATTTTGGCGCGTTTTTTGCAGTCCTTCTTTTATTTTTGAAAAAATACCTTTTTTCTCTTCAATCATAGACACCTCTGTATTTTAGAAAAATTTACCTAATTCTTCAATTGCATAATTATACTGTTGCTTATCAAAACAGAAAGACGGAAAATTTTTATAGTCCCAAAAAGAAGTACGCTGAGGAGTAGGTGATGAACGGCGGGGATTATGGATATCTTTCCAAACAATCACAGACCCTTTATCTTCGACAGTAGCAATCAAATCCCAACAACCTTCGGCACCGCATCGGCATATCAATATTGGAATTTCATCATCGTATGTTTGACATTTTTCATTGTATGTCAACATGTCATAAAGGTATTTCGCAGGTGCTGACATATAACTTCCCGCTAATTCTACTACATCACTTTTGTCTGTAAAAGGTAATTCGTAATCTTTGACAATTTCAATAAAAGGTTTTCCGTTTATTATAATTTTGGCTAAAGTATAATACGATTCATTGACCTTTTGTTCTACTTTTTCAAATGATAATGTATCCAAATTCCATCATATCCTTTATAATTATTAAAACTTTCCGGACTTTTTCATTCTTGCTTCATATAAGACCACTGTTGCGGCGATTGCAACATTAAGTGAATCACAAACGCCAAGCATCGGCACAGAAAGCAATTTCACCTTATCATCGTACCAGCCGCGGCTAATGCCGTAACGTTCCGACCCGATAATAATAGCCGTATTTCCTGAATAGTCATATTCTTTGTAGTTTTTTTCGGCTCTTGTATCAGTAAGATAAATATTGTAATTATTGTTCATTAAATAGTTTTTACATTCGTCAGGTGTTTCAAACTCAATTATCGGCTTAAAGAAAATCGCACCCATACTTCCTTTGACAAGTTTTGGATTTGTCAGACGTGCTTTTCGATTGCATACAAAAATTGCGTCTGCCGCCGCCGCGTCCGCCGAACGTATTATCGTACCGATATTGCCGGGAATTTCAAGCCCGTCAAGCACCATAACAACCGCATTTTCGGTTTTTATTGAATCAAGACTCCAATCGGGAAAAAGGCAAACCGCCATAAGTCCGTCCGGCTCGTCACGTTCGGAAAGAGAGCAAAAAACTTTTTTTGACACAATATTTATATCTTCGGCGAGCATAGCAAATTTCTCGGCAAGGGCAAGGGCATCAGGACTGTAAATACATTCCGGCGCGGCAATAAAATTTATAACACGGATACCGGCGCGTTCCGCCATATTGAATGCCCAAATTCCTTCAATTACAATAAAACGTCGCGGATTCGGTTTCGTATTGGAAAGCAATGATTTAGCATGCCGCACAACAGGATTTTGTTTGCCTGCCAAACGTATTTTTCTTTCATATTTATCAATGATTTGATTAAAATCTGTCAAGTCACTCATATTGCAACCTCCTCAAAACTTACGCTTACAAGTTTGGAAATACCAAATTCCTGCATTGTTACGCCGTACAAAACATCGGCGGCTTCCATTGTGCCTTTTCTGTGAGTTATAACAATAAATTGTATATCTTTTAATGCTTTGAGGAAGTTTGCAAAACGCCCGACATTTGCATCGTCAAGAGCCGCCTCAATTTCATCAAGAATACAAAAAGGCGAAGGGTTAATCTTGAGTATGCCGAACAACAAAGCGATTGCCGTCAATGCACGTTCTCCGCCGGAAAACAATGACATGCTTTTAAGGTTTTTTCCGGGCATTTGTGCGGAAATTTCTACTCCCGAATTAAGCGCGTCGCTTTCGTCGGAAAGTTTGAGTGATGCTGT
>JAISHX010000202.1 GCA_031262335.1 Clostridiales bacterium | reverse complement strand
ACACAGCCGTCCTCTTTTGATTGAAAATCATATGTTATGCAAAACGGCGTTCCAATCTCGTCCTGACGGCGATAGCGTTTTCCGATTGAACCCGCGTCGTCATAATCACAGGCAAAAGATTTTGACAATCGTATAAAAATTTCTTCCGCTTCTGCGGCAAGCTTTTTGGAAAGCGGCAGAATGGCGGTTTTTATCGGTGCAAGCGCAGGATGAAATCTCAATACTGTACGAACATCTCCGTCAGAAACTTCTTCTTCATCATATGCGTCACACAAAAACGCAAGCGTTACCCTGTCCGCTCCCAAAGACGGCTCAACGCAGTAAGGAATATATCTTTTGCCCGATTCCTGTTCAAAATAGTCAAGAGATTCACCGGACGCTTCCGAATGTTTTGACAAATCATAGTCCGTTCTGTCGGCAATTCCCCAGAGTTCACCCCAACCAAACGGGAACAAATACTCTATGTCACTTGTTGCTTTTGAATAAAATGAAAGTTCTTCTTTTTCATGGTCGCGTATTCGTGTGTTTTCTTCTTTAAGCCCTAAACTTTTAAGCCAGTTTACACAAAAATCTTTCCAATATGCAAACCATTCAAGGTCTGTATCCGGCTCACAGAAAAACTCAAGTTCCATTTGCTCAAATTCACGCGTTCTGAACGTAAAATTCCCGGGCGTTATTTCGTTTCGGAAACTTTTACCTATTTGTGCAATTCCAAACGGAATTTTTTTTCTGCTCGTACGCTGAACATTTTTGAAATTTACAAAAATTCCTTGTGCTGTTTCCGGACGTAAATATAATGTATTTTTTGCATCTTCTGTTACACCGCCAAAAGTCTTAAACATTAAATTAAACTGCCGTATTTCCGTAAAGTTTTTTGCGCCGCACGAAGGACATGAAATTCCGTTTTCATCAATAAATTGTTTCATTTTTTCATTAGACCAGCCGTCCGCGTTGCCTCCCTGCCCGTTTGCGGCAAGAAAATCCTCAATAAGCTTATCGGCACGGAAACGCTCATGGCAAGAGCGACAATCCATCAAAGGGTCGGAAAATCCTCCGACATGCCCCGATGCCTGCCAAACGGCTGTGTTCATTATTATTGCACAGTCAATCCCAACGTTAAGTTTCGACTCCTGAACAAACTTCTGCCACCACGCTTTTTTGACATTGTTTTTCAGTTCAACTCCCAACGGACCATAGTCCCACGAATTTGCAAGTCCGCCGTATATTTCACTGCCGGCATAAACAAAGCCGCGTGTTTTTGCTAAAGCTACTATTTTCTCCATAGTTTTTTCCACAATATCACAGCCTCTTTCATTAACAATAGTTTGAGGTGAATTTTAACATTATTTAAGTTGCGTGTCAATCATAAAACCTCCCCAAAGGAATATAATGTACAAGCACCCTCTCCCCCCTGCCCTTTGGGGAGTTGGGCGGAAGAGTAAAGGGAGGGATTTTTACGTACCGGTCAACTATCGAAAAGACGGCAAGGAACCTCAGAACAGACATTGAAAACGGTCTGAGCGCGGAAGAAGCTGCCTTCCGGCTTAGTTCCGGCGGCAAAAACAAACTTGCGGAAAAGAAACCACCCGGAATTATAAAGCAGTTTTTGCGGCAGTTAAATGATTTTATGGTTATCATTCTGTTGGCGGCGGCGGGGATTTCTATTGTTATGACTGTAATTTCAGGGGAATTTGATTTTGCCGACCCGATACTGATTCTGCTTATTGTCGCCCTTAACGCTGTTCTCGGCGTTGTTCAGGAAAACAAAGCGGAACGCGCACTTGCCGCACTTGCCGCACTCTCCGCACCAACGGCAAAAGTCGTCCGTAGCGGAACAACACTCGTAATTCCGGCGGAAGACGTTGTTTGCGGAGATGTAATTTTGTTGGAAACGGGAGATTACGTTCCCGCCGACGCAAGAATCACAAAAAGCGTCAATCTGAAAGCGGAAGAATCCGCGCTTACAGGCGAATCCGTTCCGTCGGGAAAAGACAGCGACATAGTTTTTAATACCGAACAGCCAATCGGCGACAGAAAAAACATGGTGTTTTCCGGCACAAGTATTTCTTGCGGCAGAGGCGAAGCAATCGTTACGGCAACAGGAATGGGCGCGGAAGTCGGAAAAATAGCGTCTATGCTTATGGAGGAGGACGCACCCGAAACACCATTGCAGCGAAAGCTGGCGCAAGTCGGTAAGACGCTCGGTACAGGTGCGTTGGTCATATGCGGAGTTATTTTTGTTATCGGAATTTTGCGGCATATTCCGCCGTTTGCAATGTTTATGACTTCCGTCAGTTTGGCAGTCGCCGCAATTCCGGAAGGTCTGCCGACAATAGTCACGATAATGCTTGCTATCGGTGTGCAGAGAATGGCAAAGAGAAACGCTATCGTTAAAAAAATTCCCGCCGTTGAAACTTTAGGTTCCGCTACTGTCATATGTTCCGATAAAACAGGTACGCTTACGCAAAACAAAATGAAAGTAGTCGAGGTTTCCGACGGATTCAGCGTTCTTGCAAAAGGTAACGATTCACGCCGAAACGCGTTAAGACTTGCATCTCTATGTAATAACGCTTGTTTTGACAGCAAAGATAATTCTCACGGAGACCCTACGGAAGTCGCTATAATAGAAGCCGCTAAATTTGACGGACTTATAAAATCAAATATAGACCGCGAAAATATAAGAGTGGCAGAAATTCCGTTTGACTCAAAACGCAAACTTATGTCAACGATTCATAAAAACGGACGCGATTTTCTCGTTGCAACAAAAGGCGCGCCTGATTTTCTTATCGAACGTTGCGACTATTATTATGAAAACGGCAGACGGCACGCCCTTGACAAAGAAACGCGTACAAAAATAAAGTCTGAAAACGCCAAAATGGCAGGAATGGCTCTGCGTGTTATCGGTGTTGCGTACAAGCAAATAGATAAAATAACAGAAAAAGAAGACGCTGTTGAATCAAGTCTTACATTTGCAGGACTTATCGGAATGATTGACCCGCCGCGCCGTGAAGCCGCCGATGCCGTTCAGCTTTGCAAACGCGCCGGAATAAAACCGGTAATGATAACAGGCGACCACGCACTTACAGCCGCCGCAATAGCAAAAAAAATAGGCATTGCCGAACTGCACTCAACCGCAATAATGACAGGCGACGAACTGAACAGAATAAGTCAGCAGGAACTTTGTGACCATATTTCATCATACAGAATTTTTGCGCGAGTTTCTCCGGAACATAAAGTGCGTATTGTAAAAGCGTTTCAATCACGCGGTGAAATAGTCGCAATGACAGGCGACGGCGTAAATGACGCACCTGCCCTAAAAGCCGCTGATATTGGCTGTGCAATGGGGCAATCCGGCACAGATGTCGCAAAGGGAGCCGCCGATATGATTCTTGCCGACGACAACTTTGCAACAATCGTTGACGCTGTTCGTGAAGGCAGAGGAATTTACGACAATATAAAAAAAGCGGCGCATTTTCTTATCTCAAGCAACATTGGCGAAATCATAACAATTTTCGCCAGCATGGTAATAGGCTGGGCGCAGCCGCTTCTTGCAATACATTTGTTGTGGGTAAATCTTGTTACCGATTCTTTGCCTGCAATCGCGCTTGGGCTTGACAAGCCGGAATCTGACGTAATGATGCGGAAACCTTATTCTTCTAAAGCGGGACTGTTTTCACACGGGCGTTGGGGCAGAATTGCGTTTGAGGGCGGAATGATTGGCTCCCTTGCGCTTGCCGCATTTCTTGCCGGATGTTCACTATATTCTTTAGACGTTGGACGAACAATGTGTTTTGCCGTTTTAAGTTTATCTCAGCTTGTGCATGCTTTTAACGTTCGCACTGAAAAATCGCTTTTTTCTGCCGGAGTTTTCGGAAATGTATACTTAGTAGGAGCTTTAATTGCAGGAATTATTCTTCAGGTAGGTGTGATAATGTTCAAACCGCTTGCACAAATTTTTCAGGTTGCGTCGCTTGAGCCGTATTGCTGGTTAATAATTGCGCTGTTAAGTCTTGCACCGTTATTTATTGTCGAAATGGAAAAAGTTATTATTACATCAATAAGGAACAAATAATTTTAACAGTTGAACCAAGAATCGCCCACTTTTAGGTATAGGAAGTTGTCAAGCATAACCTTTTGTTATTCCGTGTAACCTCCATTTTGATTCTCCCGGATAGTTACTATATTGATAAATGTCGCCGTGCGAGCTTGTTTCGGCAATAACTGTCAATAACTGTCCGGGATATTTCTTTTGTATTTCAACAAGCTTTATTGGATTCATATCCTGCTTGTTTATATTTAAAACAGCGAATACATCTTCTATTTTTTCTCTGTCAATAATTATAATTATCTGACCGCAAATTATCTCCGTTTCAGGACTTATTTCCATACCCAAATGATAGCTGTGTCTTTCGTTTCTTTTATTCACAATTCTATATTCCCTTATTCCTATATAATCATAAAAATATGTTACGAGGCGACAGAACCGTATTCACTTATATTAAGTTTAAAAATTTGTTCGGTATTGCCATTGTCAGTATTTATATACATCAAAAATTGTTCACCAGCGAAAGTTATTTTATATTC
>JAISHX010000071.1 GCA_031262335.1 Clostridiales bacterium | reverse complement strand
ATCATACGTTAGCGTTTTGGGCGTACATGATATAATAGTTCACGACTATGGTCCGGGGAACAAGATGGTGACAATGCACGTTGAAGTTCCCGCCGAAAGCAAACTTACTGCCGTGCATGAGATTATTGATAAAATAGAACGCCGCCTTAACGAACAGTTTAGTTGCCGTGCTTTGATTCACATAGACCCTGTTTCTGTCGGTGATGAAAAATTTGAGGAAATAAAACAAAAGTTTTCCGAACATTTAACTGAATTTAGTTTTACTGTCCATGATTTTCAGGTTGCAAAATGCGTAACTCACACAGAGATTACGTTTGATGTTGAGGTGCCGTTTAGTTGTGAACGTACCGATGATGAAATTAAATCAGACATAAATCGTTTTTCGGAAAATATTTCTGCTGATGACGGCGAAAATTATGTTTGCGTAGTTGAAGTTGATAGATTTTAGTCTGATGTTTCCGAAGAAAATAAAAAAGCCTATCAACACAAATGTGCTGTAGGCTTTTACTTATTTTAATATTTTCTGACCCGAAGGGGAATCGAACCCCTGTTTCAGCCGTGAGAGGGCCGTGTCTTGACCGCTTGACCATCGGGCCCAATGCGAATAGCGGAAAAGGGACTTGAACCCCCGACCTAGCGGGTATGAACCGCGCGCTCTAGCCAACTGAGCTATTCCGCCTTACCAAACAAGACATATTATAACGGTTTGTCAAAAGTTTGTCAACAAGTTTTTTTCAATTTTTTAAAAAATTTATAATTTTCAAGCCCAATATTTATCAGGCATAGTTTTTTCACACTCTCTCAAACTATTAACAAAGGGGGTGTGCTTACGAATATTTATATAAAGCCTGCTAAAAAATCTTCTGTATACAAAAAAAAGGTTGTGACAATTTCTGACGCGGCGGAGGTTTTTGCGCCTAAAAACCTGATAAATAAAATTAAAAATGCACCGTTATTTTCCCCGACAAGCGAAAAAGTCTATCTTGTTTCTTCTATTGACATAATAGAGGCAGCGGAAAAAATTGCAACCGGCGCAACAATTTTTGTTATCGGAGAAACTGATACTCTTATAGATTATAAGTTTAAAAAGAAAAAGGAAAATAAAGTATTAAATTTTGTTAAAATAATAAGTATTTCTGTTGTTGTTTTTGTAGGAAGTTTCACGGCAATCATGACTTTCCAAACAGATGCGCAAATAAGCCGAATTTTTCAAAATTCTTACAAATTCCTTTTAGGTGAGAATAACACAAATCCTGCGATAATAGAAATACCTTATGCAATCGGTCTGGCGGCAGGAATAATCATTTTCTTTAATCACATTGCGGGTAAAAAATTAACAGACGACCCAACACCGATAGAAGTTGAATTTTATACTTATGAAAACGAAGCAGACAACGCGCTTGTTGATGAAATTAAGGAGAGCGAAGGCAGAAAATGATTTTATTGAAAAATATACTCCTCGCTTTTTTGGGGTTTTCTTCAGGAATAGTAATATCAGGGGCAGTATTTGCTTTCATAGCTATAATTGGCGTAGTTCCGCGCCTTGCACAAAAAACACAAACGCAGAACAGCGTAAAAATTTATGAAGAAATGATAATAGCAGGAGGAATTATCGGCTCATTGCCGGAGTTTTGGAATATTAAATTTGAGTTTCCGAAAATTATAGCGGGTGTATTTGGGCTTGGCGCAGGTATTTTTTACGGTTGTGTCGCCGTGTGTCTTGCCGAGATTTTGGACGTTATTCCAATAACAGCGCGACGTGCTAATGTAAAAAACGGTTTTTTTCTTTTCATAACTGCGCTTGCATTAGGGAAACTCGCCGGAGCATTGATGTATTTTTTTGTTTCCGGATTTTTTGAATTATAAGGAGTAAAAAATGAATCACATAACTGTTACAAGTAACGAATTTTTGAAGATGGTAGAAAAATCTTCTCCGAAAAGCAATATATTCACTAATTGCTTAAAAGCTTTTTTTTCGGGAGGTCTTATTTGCGGAGCCGCTGAAATTTATTTTTATTTTTTAGAAAACCATTTAACAATTTCAAAAGAACAAGCAGGACTTTTAGTCAGTGCGACACTTATTGTTATCGCGGCTATACTTACAGGAATGGGTATATACAGCAAACTTGGCAAGTTTTGCGGTGCAGGTACGATTGTTCCGATAACGGGTTTTGCCAATTCAATGGCATCACCTGCTGTTGAATTTAAAAAGGAAGGTTTTATTTTAGGTGTTGGTGCAAAAATGTTTGCTGTTGCCGGTCCTGTAATAGTTTATGGTGTACTCACTTCGGCAATTGTAGGTATCATTTATTTTATAGGGAGCAAATTATGAATTATAAAAAAAAGGGTACGCAAACTATAATATTTTCGGAACCGATTAAAATTTCTTCTGCGGCAAGCGTAACCGGACCTAAAGAGGGCAAAGGTCCTGTCGCGAAAGAATTTGACGTTGTTCTTTCTGACGAATACGCCGGCGCGGATTCTTGGGAAAAAGCAGAAAGTCTTATAGTAGAAAAGACGATAAAAATAGTATGTGAAAAAGCATCTTTGACGAAAGACAAAATTGATTTTGCGCTTGCGGGAGATTTACTTAATCAAGAAATAGGCTCGGCGTTCGGATATCGTGAATCTGAAATCCCTTTCATAGGACTTTTTGGAGCGTGTTCTACTTTTGGTGAGGCAATAGGACTTGGTTCGTGCCTTGTTGACGGGAGATTTGCCGAAAATATTATTGCGTCTGCTTCAAGCCACTTTTGTGCTGCAGAAAGACAGTTTAGGTTTCCGTTGGAACTTGGTTCACAACGTCCTCCGACTTCAACATGGACAGTAACAGGAGCCGGTGCTGTCGTTTTGTCGAAAAACACAAAAGGCTCAGGCGCATTTGTTACAGGCGCAACTTTCGGAAAAATAATTGACTTGGGCGTAAAAGATGCAAACAATATGGGAGCGGCAATGGCTCCTGCCGCCGCTGATACTGTACTTGCATTTTTGCGTGATACAAAGACAGACCCGCAAACTTTTGATAAAATTATTACGGGCGATTTGGGATATTTGGGAGGAGAACTGTTTTTGGATATACTCTCTAAGGAAGGCATTAATATCTCAAACTATACAGATTGCGGAATAGAAATTTTTGACAAAAAAACGCAGGATACTCACTGTGGCGGAAGCGGCTGCGGCTGTTCGGCAACAGTATTTTGCGCCAGATTTTATCCTAAACTTGTTTCCGGAGAAATAGAAAAAGTGTTATTCGTACCAACAGGTGCGCTGATGAGTGCCACAAGCTCACAGCAAGGGGAAACTATTCCGTCAATTGCCCATTTGGTTGTTGTGGAACACAGGAGGTAATTATGATTTTTGATTTTCTGAAGGCTTTTGTATGCGGAGGACTTATTTGTGTTGTCGGACAAATTTTAATTGACAAAACAAAATTAACATCAGCACGCATACTTGTTTTATTCGTTGTGGCAGGATGTATACTCGGCGGAATCGGTGTGTATGAGCCGTTTGTTAATTTTGCCGGATGCGGGGCAACAACTCCTCTGCCCGGATTCGGATACTTACTTGCAAAGGGTGTTAAAGAAGAAATAGACAATTCAGGCGCAATAGGAATCTTTACCGGAGGGCTTAAATCTTCTGCCGGAGGAATTTCTGCGGCTATTTTGGCGGGCTTGTTCTGTGCTGTTGTTTTTCAGCCGAAATCAAAAAAATAGCGTAACGAGAAAATTCTCGTTACGCTGTTTCCGATATACACCTTCGGGGGCTCGAACCCCGGACCCGCTGATTAAGAGTCAGCTGCTCTACCAACTGAGCTAAAGATGCACTTCATATAACAAGTAATATTATATAGGCAAGGTAAAAAGTTGTCAAGCACTTTTTTTTATTTTTTTGAATTTTGTTTGTATAGGTGCAGCAGTTCTCTTTTTGCCGCTTCCGAAATAACAGGTTTCGGTTGCTTGATGTGCGGCATTTGCTCTGTTATTATAGTACGGTTTTTTGTTTCCTGTGCCCGAATTTTTACGTCCAGTTCAAGAACATCATCTATCATAATTTGCATATCAACAAGATATTTGCGCCATTTCTTAGGATTATCCTCTATTTCTTGCCTGAGAGGGTCAAACCCTGTCTGAAACACATTATCAAGGTGGAGTATTTCGTCTATATGTTTTTGTTTTTCATCGGACATAGCTTTAAACATAGACGCTCTTGCCTCGTCAGGAGGCGACTCAAGCAGAGCCTCTTGATTTTCTGACACATTAAGAATAACTTCTAATGCGGCTTTCTTTTTTTCCAAAATTTGAATTAGTATCTTGAATTGTGTTTCGGCGTCCATTAGCCCCTCCGCTTTATAGTATTATTGTGACGCCCTCACCCTTCATAAGATGAGGGCGTCACGGCGTACAGTTTATAAATTAAAGAAACTTACAGCTTCTTTTAAGACTTGTGCCTGAGAATTAAGCTCTTCAGATGCGGCGGCAAATTCTTCGCACATTGCAGAATTTGAATGAACAACTTTCGACATCTGACCTACCCGTTTTGAAATTTCATGAATATCTTCTGACTGTTTCTCGCAAAAATCAGATACTCTGCCTACTAAATCAGCCGACCTATCTATATCTGCAACTATTCGTCCAAATGTATCAGACGCGTCCGTAGCGCGTTCACTTCCGTCATTTACATGTAAAATTGATTCATTTATGAAATCTTCTGTCTGTCGTACAGCCCGTTTACTTCTGCCTGCCAACCCCCGTACAGAATCCGCAACAACACCAAAACCTTTTCCCGCCGCCCCTACATGTGCCGCTTCGACTGACGCGTTAAGCGCAAGAAGATTTGTTTGGAGGGCAATTTCCTCTATAGCTGAAATTATCGTAGAAATTTTCTTTGAAGAGGTTTTTATACCTTCCATTGCCGAAAGAAGTAAATTCATCTCAGCAGAGCAGTCTGCCGCTTTTTTTACAGAACGCGCACTAAGCGAACCCGCTTTTTTGGCTTCCGCTGTTGATTTTTTCATTCTCACGTTAATTTCAGTAAAGAAATTAGAAAGTTCAGCAATATTCATAGCTTGTTCAGAAGCCCCTTGGGCAACATTCATTGCGCTGTTAGAAACTTGTTCCGCTCCGATAACAATTTGTCTTGAAGCCGCATTAACATCAATAATTGTTGTTTTAAGTATATGAATTATTGCATTAATAGAATCTTTTATTTTTGAAAACGCACCGACATATTCACGGTTAATTGACACGGTTAGGTCGCCTTGTGAAATTTTGTATATTACTGTCCCAATTTCATTTATATAGGAAGAAATAGTTTCAGATGTGGAATTTAAACTAAGAGCAATTTTATTAAAATCTCCGTTATATTCATTGTCTATACGGTTATCAAAATTTCCATATGAAATTTCGTCCAACGATATTAGCGCTTCCGTTATCGGAGCGGCAAAAGCCGCCATTAATTCGTTCAAAGAGTGTATAATATCTTTCCAAACACCAAGATATGTGTCAGATTCAATTCTTGTTGTCAAATTACCGTTTCGACCTGAATCAACAAGAGTTTT
>JAISHX010000167.1 GCA_031262335.1 Clostridiales bacterium | reverse complement strand
TAGGACCTTTGACTGTAACTTCATTGCCTTCGGCAATTGTGACAGTCACACCCGCAGGAACAACAACGGGCAGTTTGCCTATTCTTGACATGGTCTGCTTCCTTTCTGTTTTACTTATTAGTATTTACCTACCAAACAAAAGCAATAACCTCTCCGCCGACAGCTTCTTTGCGGGCGGTTTTGTCGGTAATAACGCCTTTGTTTGTAGAGAGAATTGCGATACCAAGACCGCCGAGAACTGTCGGCAATTCTTTGGAGCCTGCATAGACGCGCAACCCGGGGCGCGAAATTCTCTTTATGCCGGAAATGACTTTTTCATTTTTGTCTTTTCCATATTTGAGAGTGATGCGGATAGTCTTTTTCACGCCGTCTGCCAACACTTCATAACCTTTTACATAACCTTCTTGAACGAGTATATTAACTATGTCAAGTTTAATTTTTGAGTGAGGCACATCTACGGCATTGTGTTTTGCCGTATTGGCGTTTCTTATTCTTGTAAGCATATCCGCGATAGGGTCGCTCATTGACACAATAAAAACCTCCTCTTGCTGATATGTTACCAGCTTGCCTTTCT
This sequence comes from Clostridiales bacterium, assembly GCA_031262335.1. Lineage (GTDB taxonomy): Bacteria > Bacillota > Clostridia > Lachnospirales > WRAX01 > JAISHX01. The sequence goes on along the minus strand of JAISHX010000167.1, from coordinate 4,266 downwards.
TACGCCGGGAATTTCACCTTTGTAGGCAAGCTCACGGAAACATATGCGGCAGATTCCGAACTTGCGAATAACGGCGTGCGGACGACCGCATATTTTGCAGCGGGTATAAGCGCGTACGGGAAACTTTGGCTTTCTCTGCTGCTTTAATTTCATAGATGTTTTTGCCATTATATCCTCCTACTGCCTAAAGGGCATGCCGAACAGTTTAAGAAGCTCCCGCGCTTCTTCGTCTGTTTTGGCGGTAGTTACGAACACAATATCCATGCCTCTGATTTTGTCTATTTTGTCGTACTGAATTTCAGGGAAAATGAGTTGTTCTTTAATGCCGAGAGTGTAATTGCCTCTGCCGTCAAAAGCATCGGCGTTAACACCGCGGAAGTCACGGACACGAGGTATGGATATATTTATAAGCCTGTCGGCAAAGGAATACATTTTTGCGCCGCGAAGGGTTACTTTGCAGCCGATTGGCATGCCTTCACGGAGCTTAAAGTTTGCAATTGATTTTTTTGCCTTTGTCACAACGGGTTTTTGTCCTGTGATAATTGCAATATCACCCGATGCGGCATCAATTGCCTTGTGGTTGTCGCGGGCTTCGCCAAGACCGACATTAACAACTATTTTTTCTATTTTAGGTACGGCAAGGGTATTTGTATAACCAAATTTCTTGACCATTGCCGGTACTACTTCTTTTTCATAAAACTCTCTTAATCGGTTCACAGAAATCTCCTTTCTGCTTTAATTTAATCAATGACTTCACCGGTAGATTTTGCCACACGGTATTTTACGTTTACTAATTTGCCGTTAACCTCTTTGCGTTCGACTTTATAGCCGATTCTTGTCGGTTTGCCTTTGTGGATATACATTACGTTTGAGGCATCAATCGGTGCTTCGCTTTCGTTAATGCCGCCCTGAGGATTCATCGGGCTTGCTTTTCTGTGGCGTTTTACAATATTCACGCCTTCAACAACGACACGCCCGCGAACACGGTCGGCAATAAGCACTTTGCCTTTTGCGCCTTTGTCCTTGCCTGTTGTAACAAGCACGGTGTCGCCTTTTTTTATTTTAAGTTTAATAAGATGCTGTTTCTTTTTTGTCATGCCTGCCGCCTCCTACAATACTTCCGGCGCGAGCGAAAGTATTTTCATGTACTGCCTCTCACGCAATTCCCTTGCGACAGGTCCAAAAATACGGGTGCCGCGGGGGTTTTTATCTTCTTTAATAATGACGGCGGCGTTTTCGTCAAACTTGATACTTGACCCGTCCGGACGGGTTACGCCTTTTTTTGTGCGGACAACGACTGCTTTAACAACGTCGCCTTTTTTTACAACGCCGCCGGGCGTTGCATCTTTGACAGTAGCAACAATAATGTCGCCAATGTCAGCATAACGGCGCGTTGAGCCGCCCATGACGCGGATACAAAGCAGTTCTTTTGCTCCGGAATTATCCGCCGCCACAAGCCTTGATTCTTGCTGAATCATAGCGTTTCTTCCTTTCCACTATTTAGCTTTCTCAAGAATTTCCACAAGACGCCAGCGTTTGTCTTTTGAGAGCGGACGTGTTTCCATAACGCGTACAGTGTCGCCTATGTTACATTCGTTACCCTCATCATGAGCTTTTAATTTATAGGTACGTTTAATTGTTTTGTGATAAAGCGGATGGCGTACAGCGTCAATAACAGCAACTACAACTGTTTTTTGCATTTTGTTGCTAACGACTTTGCCAACGCGTGTTTTGCGCAGTTTTCTCTCCACGTTAAGCCTCCTTAACTCAAGCCTTTTTCTTTCAGAGTGAGGACTGTGCGAATGCGCGCAATGTTTTTGCGAACAGTTTTAATCCTCGCTGTATTATCAAGCTGATTTGTTGCGTTTTGGAATCTAAGGTTAAAGAGCTCTTTTTTTGCGCTAACAAGGTCATGGGACAGCTCTTCAACGGTTTTTCCGCGGAGTTCGTCGTTATAAACTTTACTTTTCAACTACAGCCGCCTCCCCTTCTTTGTAGCGTTCGTCAACTTCTTTATCAAGCTCCGCCTTTGAATACGCTTTGCAGCGAATCGGGAGTTTGTGAGAAGCAAGGCGCAAAGCCTCTCTTGCAACAGATTCTTCAATTCCGGCAATTTCAAACATTACTCTGCCGGGTTTAACAACCGCAACCCAGTATTCAGGATTACCTTTACCGGAACCCATGCGCGTTTCGGCAGGTTTTTCGGTTATCGGTTTATCGGGGAATATTTTAATCCAAACTTTACCGCCGCGCTTAATTTGACGTGTCATTGCGATACGGGCGGCTTCAATCTGGTTTGATGTTATCCAACTTGGCTCCATTGCTACAAGCCCAAATTCGCCGTAAGCGATTCTGTTGCCTCTGTGAGCCTCGCCCTTCATGCGGCCGCGGAACTGCTTCCGCCTTTTAACTCTTTTTGGCATTAACATTGTGTTCGCTTCCTTTCCGGTTAAGTGTTTTTTTACTCTCCGCCGACCACTAACCGCTCCTCACTTTCTTTTTTTGCCTTGTCAGCTTTAACGGGAAGAATTTCGCCCTTATAAATCCAAACTTTAACACCGATTTTACCGTAAGTTGTGTTTGCTTCGGCAAAACCGTAGTCAATGTCTGCTCTTAATGTTTGAAGGGGAATAGTGCCTTCACGATAAAATTCGGTACGCGCTATATCGGCGCCGCCAAGTCTGCCTGCAACAGCAGTTTTGATACCTTTTGTAATATTAGATTTCATAGAGCGTGTCATAGCCTGTTTCATTGCGCGGCGGAATGTAACTCTGTTTTCGAGTTGCTTTGCAATATCCTCGGCGACAAGCTGGGCATCGGTTTCCGGATTTTTGATTTCGGTAATATCAATATCAATTTTGAGAGTTTTGTTTTTAATAAGTGCTTCGACTTCTCTTTTCAAGTCTTCAATAGACTTTCCTCCGCGTCCGATAACAACGCCGGGTTTTGCCGTAAAAATATTTATTTTTACTCTGCTGTTTGTTCTGTGAATCGTGATTTTGGAAACGCCTGATTGATACAGTTTTTTCTTTATATATTTACGGAGAGCGTTGTCCTCGACCAACAAGTCCCCATAGTTTTTTTCAGAATACCATGTTGAATTCCAGCCGCGTATAATACCTACGCGCAAGCCGTGCGGGTTTACTTTCTGTCCCATTCCTGCGAAACGCCTCCTTTTCTACTTCTTTTCGTTTAATATGATAGACACATGGCTCATTTTACGCTCAATGCGATTGCCTCTGCCTTTTGCGCGTGGACGCAAACGAAAGCGACCGTAATGAGCCGAGCCTCTGTTGGCGTAAGCTTCTTCAACGAAAAGTTTTTCCCGACTCAAGCCAAGGTTATTTTCGGCGTTTGCAATTGCCGAACGCAAGACTTTGAGTGCGACATAGGCGGCGTAACGTGGCGAATAAGCCAAAATTGCTTCGGCGGACGTAACGTCTTTGCCTTTTATTTGGTCAAGGACAATTTTCGCCTTTTCGTCGGAAAGCCGTATATACTTAGCATGGGCACGCGGGCGTGTTTCTTTGTTTTTTTCGTTTCTTTCTTTTTTTGCTTGGCTGCGCGAAACTCCTGTTTTTTCTGCCATTACTTACACCTCCTCACTATTTTACTCTTGAACGTTTTTCCGCGTCTTTGCCGTGACCGCGATACGTTCTTGTGCCGGCAAATTCGCCGAGCTTATGACCGACCATATCTTCGGTGACATAAACCGGCACATGTTTTCTCCCGTCATGAACGGCAATTGTGTGTCCAATCATGTCCGGAAAAATTGTTGAGCGGCGCGACCACGTTTTGACTACTTCCTTGCGGTTTTCTTTATTTAAAAGAAGAATTTTTTTCAGCAGATGTTCGTCTGCGAATGGTCCTTTTTTAAGCGACCTGCCCATTCTGACACTTCCTTTCTCAAATTCTCCTCCTTGATTCCAAAGGGATTAACCTGCTTTGGAATCAAGGAGTGGGAAATTATTTCTTTGAACGCCGACGAACGATATATTTGTTTGAGGCGTTTTTCTTTTTGCGCGTTTTGTGTCCGAGAGCCGGTTTGCCCCACGGTGTAAGCGGACCGGGTCTTCCGACAGGAGCTTTGCCTTCGCCGCCGCCGTGCGGGTGGTCATTCGGATTCATAACAGAACCGCGAACTGTGGGACGAACGCCCATGTGGCGTTTGCGTCCGGCTTTACCGAGTGAAATAAGCTCATGGTCAGCGTTGCCGACTTGACCGATTGTGGCGCGGCAGCCGATTGGAATAAGGCGCATTTCACC